>PXOY01000053.1 GCA_003021915.1 Parcubacteria group bacterium SW_4_49_11 | reverse complement strand
GTGAAATATAGGGTATTGGGATCTTTCCAAACGACTTTATCGATAACCGTGCCGGTACCGAACGTTTGCTGCACATTTCCCCCGGTATCAATGACGCTGAATTGCATCTCAGACCCTCCTCGCTGAGCGGTGGAGGATATTAGTCCTTTTTTCCCCTTCGGACCCCAAGAAACTTGGAGACCGAATTTATCCGTTAGTAACGTCTTTGTCTTCTTGGTGGTGGACGAGACAATGGTCAAAGAAGATGCCCGATACGCTGTGGGTTTTAACACGTAACTAATTTTAAACGTCTGCGGGAGGGGGGTCAAAGATATCTCATCCATGGACAGATCCACCAACTTTTCAAAGTTTTGACCGATCGGGTCTGCTATGGAGAGATCAACGCCTTCCTCAGTCTGGTAGGTATAAACGACTTTACTTCCGACAAAGTAGAGATTGCTGATATTTGATTTGAACGTGTGACTTTGCCCGGTTTTATAGTTTGACGTGGAATATTGCCCGTCGGCTTTGGTGGCTACCCAGGTATCACTCGGGCCCCAACGAACGTCGGAGAGGCCGTCGATACTCATGTCATCAAGCACTTCTCGGCTAGATCCGTCCCCGTTGATCGCTACCACGTTGCCGCTTTTTTGTTCGTAAAACTTCAGCCGGTTGTCTCCCAAGGAGGTCGGTCCTAAGGCCTTAACTTCGCTTACCAGTTGAGCTTGGGAACCATTTTCTTCCTCCTGATTTCCTCCCACGGAGGCTCCGTCGTCAGTATTTTCTGAGAGGAAAAAGATGTTGTATATAATCACTCCCCCCAAGGCAATAATCAATACCCCGGAGAGCGCGATGAGTATTTTTTTCAGTCCTGGATTCAACATACGCTAGAGATCTAAAGAAAACTCCTCGGCCCCTTCCTCGTTCGCTTGACTGGTCTCTTGGTACTCTCGTTTCGCTTCTTCAATTTCAAGAAGCTCTTCAGGGTCCGATGTGATGATCTGATCCTCGGAGTACGAAGCTACGACTTTGATGGCGGCGTGCTTGCGTCCCGCGAAAAAGATTCCCTCTCCCACGTCCGATTCTAGAAGGAGGTATTTTTCTTCTTCGGTCAGGTAGAATGTGTCCTTAATGAGGTCGATGGAGGCGGGAGACTGTTTTAATAACAGTTGAATGGAGGAGTTGGTCAGGATGGACTGGCCGTACTCCGACTCCAAAAAGTCTTCAATATCTTGGGTGATCGTGGTAAGCCCGAGGTAGTACTTGCGAGCCCGCTTTGCCATAGAGAACATGAACTGAGCTGTTGCCTCATGCTTCATTAAGACCCAAGCCTCGTCAATGATGAGAATACGTTTCTTAAGCTCTCTGCGCATCCGCTTCCAGATATGGTGCGTGACTAAGAACATGGCCAACGGTTGCAGTTCTTCCTCCATGTCTCGGGTGTTGAAGACGATGAGTTGATTATCAAGCGCAATATTCGTACGCTTATCAATAAATCCTGCGAAACTACCGCTGGTGTATTTGGAAAGCCTGATGGATAGGTTCTCCCCTCCCTCCATATTCTGAAGCACGCTTTCCAGATCGGAGAGGGTGGGGACAGTTTTCCCAGTGTAATCTTTGCCGGGCACGATGTCTTTGGTCGCATATGTCTCGTACAGCGCTTGATCCAGAATTGATTCTTCTTCAGCCGTGAGGATGTCTTCCCGATTTTGTCCTTCCAACATTAACTTAAGCATGCTCATTAACTCCGCGATGGTGGAACGCAGGATATCTTCCGGGTCTTCGTCTTCTTGCGGCTCCGGGAGATCAAACGGATTGATGTGTTGCTCGGACGAAAGCGAAATTTTCACAAACGTACCGCCCGCCGCTTCGGTGAGATAGGAATACTCTTCTTCGGGGTCAATGACATAAATGGTCGTGCCCAAAATCAAACTACGAAGAATTTCCAGTTTCGCGAGATAACTCTTCCCCGCCCCTGACTTGCCGAAAATGACTTCGTTCGCGTTTTCCATCGAGAAACGGTCAAAAAGCACCAGACTGTTGTTGTGACGGTTAATTCCGTACAAAATACCTTTGTTGGAGGATATTGTCGCGGAAATAAACGGAAACGTCGTGGAAAGCGGAGACGTGTTGAGGTTATTAACCACCTGAATTTGATCCTTGAGCATCGGCATGGAGGTCTTGAACGCCTGCTCGGACTGGAAAAACGCGGGCTTCGAATACACCATTTTGTTCTGAAGCATGTTATCCACCTCATCGACATATTCCTCCAGCTGGTCAAAACTATCCGCGTATACCGTGACGTAAATACCCACTTGGAAAAAGCGTTCAGTGCCCTGAAGCAACTCGTCTCGGAGTCGCTCTGCGTCTTTATAGGCTGTTTCAAGCATGGGATCACGCGTACGCCCTTTCTCACGGTTGGCCATAATCTGGGCTTTAAACCGCGTGACGCGTGTCTTTAAAATTTTGAGGATCTGGCTACTATCCATCGGATAGAGATACATGGAGATATCCATCGTGTAATCAAGCGAAATAATGGGAGCAAACCAACCGGCGGTCAAGTAACGCGGATACGTCATAAGATAAAGCGTGCGCGTGTACTGCGATCCCACCTGGGCGTATCGCGGATCAATAAACAGACTCGCCGGCGCGATAAAGTCCCGCAGCGTATTTTGTCCTTTTAAGAATTGCTTCGTCTGCTCGTCTTCTGTGTTGGGATCCAGCGTTTGTTTCTGTTTGTCTTGGGCCATAAACCTTATGTAATGTCCAATTTTTCGATAGAGTCTAACGACTCGGTAGGCTTAGAATCCGGATTCATATACGCATAGAACAGCTCGATAAGTTCTTGCGTCTCTAGCGGTACCATATCGACGCGCGCCCGCTTCAGACCGTACATGGTATTGTTGACTCTCTGCCACAACTGGGTTTTGTGTTGTTCGAAATCTTCTTTACTGTATCGCACTTTCGAACGCGGATTCAAGGCAGAGGTGAGTTTTTCCACCACGCCGTCTTCTCCTCCAGCGACCGGATCGTACGGTACCACAATATAAAACGTCTTTGAGACAATATTAGCATTATCAATCAGTTCTTCCAAAAACTGAATATATTCCGCTGCCTGAATCCGCAAAAGTTCGTTGCGTTGCGTCTTTTGCAGGGTACGGAGGTAACCCAAATACCCCGCGATATTTAACGGCCTGGTGCTAATCTGTATCTGAATAGGAAAGTCCAGCGAATTCAGAAAGTTCTGATAGGAATGAATGATTGACTCCTGTTCATCAGTCGCTTTCAAATCAAAGTTGACTGACGAGGCCATCAACACCGCTCGCAGTCCGCCGTCTTTGAGAACCACCACGTTATCCTGAATCGTATCGATCTCCAGGTACTTTTGCGTACTATTGGACTCACTGTTTCGTACGTTTTCGTTTTTCATATTATTCTCAGTCTATCAGAGGAGTATTCACATGTAAAAAAGAAGCCTGAAAAAAGTA
The DNA here is from genome assembly GCA_003021915.1 of Parcubacteria group bacterium SW_4_49_11. Classification (GTDB taxonomy): domain Bacteria; phylum Patescibacteriota; class Minisyncoccia; order SW-4-49-11; family SW-4-49-11; genus SW-4-49-11. The sequence continues at coordinate 2,916 of PXOY01000053.1, read as the reverse complement.
GCACGTAGCAGGTAGCAAGGAATTAGTATTTGGTATTTGGAATGGAAGATATATAGTAGATATATGTGTCTTCCAGACACGATACATGTGCTCTTCGAGCACGATATACGGTTGTGACCCAGTAGCACGTAGTAAGTAGCGAGTGCTTGGAGATAAGATGTGTCTTCCTCTTTTTAAAGAGGAGGGAACCGGCCAACTTCGAGGTAGAGCGTTGGATGTCGCTAACGGCAGTCCCCAGGAAATAGGAACCCAATGCAGAGACAAACCACGGATTGACCTAAGATGCAGTCCCTTTGTTGGAAAATAGGATTCCGAAGGAATCCGGAAGAAACCCAAGGTTTCTTCAGTGCCCGTGGCATTTCGAACCGGAGGTTTTTAAGTGCCCGTCAAATATCGACCCGAAGGGAGATGGAGTTTTCGTGACGAAAGCCTATTTTCAAAGAAACTGGAGATATCCCCAAATCCTCCTTTCCCTTCGGGCTTTTCCTCCTTTTAAAAAAGGAGGAAAACACAACCGTATATCTACGGTATATCGCGCCGCAAGGCGCATATATCCATCGTATATCAAAACTTCTGGCTTCCGGCTTCAGGCTCCTGGCTTCTTTTTTCTTGCTACTGCAATTCTCTAGCTTCGGGATATATCAATTGGTTCTGAATACAACACCATCCTGCCGGCGTTATATCTTGAGGACGCGCATCAACTGGAATCTCACACGCGGACAAAGCGTGCTCGATATTTTCCCTCTTCATAGGTGTCTGCTTGTTTAACGAGGTGCGCACTTGCTTACGTTTTTGCCGAAACGCGTAGCCCGCCAGTTCCAAGACCGCTTCCTGATTGGCATCGGCAAACGTTTCATGCGGCGTAATTGAGATGACTGCCGAATCCACGTCCGGGCGTGGATAAAAGTATGCTTTGGGCACGGTTTCCACGTACTCCGCGTGTGCATACATTTCCACACTCAACCGAAACAGGGAATAGTCCGCAGAGTCAGACGTTAACCGTTCGGCGACTTCCTTTTGCACCAACAAAACAATGGACTGCGGCTGAGGTACACAGGTTAACACTGACCGAATAATCCGATTGGTGAGATGATACGGAATATTCGCGATAACGACGTACGGATCTTGTAAACCGGAGAAATACTCATCCGCTTCGAGCGCATCTTCTTCCTTCAAAACAACATGCGGCGTATGATAGAACCGCTCCCGCAGAATTTGACTTAATGTTTTGTCAATCTCAAACACCGTCACCCGTTGAAACCGCCTGACAAGCGCCTCGGTCAACACGCCGATACCGCCGCCAATTTCCACGACATGCGCAACATCTTCGGTGTGTCCCGCTTCGGCGATACGGTCTCGCGTAGGCTCATGCAGTAAAAAATTCTGAGACAAAGACGGCAAGGGTCTGATGCCATGCGCTTCTAAAATGGTCTGTACTTCGTCTTTTTTCATATGCCTGTATTAATGCAAATCAGGAATTGCCTGTCAATGTACGTGAGAAATCTCACTCATTTTGTAGAGGCCATTCCAGAATTCTTAATACTCACCATATATCTCGGGATACGGCTTCTATGAACGAACTGGGGCTATGGGTGGGTAGGCATTGTGTAGTGAATATAAGCCGTATCCCGAGATTATGCCTGTACTTCACAGTAACCGAACGTATATTGTTGAGATGACTTCTAGGCATCGTAGACGCTTGCTCTCAAGATAGCGTGCTCAGTGCGGGGTTACCCTGATATTTATTATGTATTGACAAAATGCTTTGAAATACGTAATATTGGATTACCGTAGAACTTTTTGTTGAGGTGTAAGCAATGATTCTTAGACGTATCGCTCTTGCCGGTCTCTTGCCGCTTTTGCTTGGAGCTTGTGGCAATATGCTTTCGTTCAACGAAGGACCCCAATCTTCGCGAAGCTCTTCCCCCACGTCCTCTGAGACCACACAGGAAGACGAGCTCATTGCTCAAGCGCGCCGAGAAGGCCAATGTCGTAATTGTTTGGTCATGATTCCTACGGGAACCACAAACAAGCTTGGTAATCCGACGTACAAACTCGTCGGATTGGGGCCACAGAAACAACCCCTCTATCAAGGAACGGTTGTTACCGGCCGCGCCCACACCCAAGATCAAGATCGACATGTCGCCGGTACAGAATCGCCCGCCCCGTTTGGGGTATATGGGGTAGAGCCCACAGTCCGTGCACCCGGAAGTCCGGAAGTGGGGGTCGGCTTTATTCCGATCTATGCTCAATTTCCCACGGAGCGTACAAATCTCGGTTTCCATCATGACCCAAGCTTCGAGAAGAATAACGGAGAAGATGGAACTGCCGGCTGTATCGCCACGGCCACGCGTCAAGGATTCTATGATTTGAAGAAGTTTGTTTTAGACCATCAACCGCAGAAGCTGGTCTTGTCTCGCACATAATCCCAGAATTTCATCAATCTCCCCCTCCATCTCTTGTACGGGGTGGAGTTTTTTGTTAACTATTGACAAATAATTTAAAAAATGTATACTAGAACTTACAGTGTTCTTTTGATATATCATGTTCCAAAAAACAGCAGCTACGCTCGGGGCAAGCTTAGCCCTTCTCGGAGGATTCGCAATGTTCGACGTAGAACCTCAAACCGCCCATGGAGCTGGGAGAGGACGTGTATGCACCCGAGATCACGGCTACCTCGGAAAATTAAATATCCGGAGTGAGCCCACCGTACGTGCTGATCCCCCCGTTATGCAAGTCCGTCCGGGCACTCCCTATGTAGATCTCGGAGATACCGTCTATGAGGACGGTTACGTATGGCACCGCATTGCCATAAAAAATACTTCGGGTTGGGCTGCCGGACGCTATCTCTGCTGACCCTTTGTCGTATCTTCCCGCCTCCTTCGAGGCGGGACTTTTTTATTTACAACTGACGAG
>PXOY01000052.1:9652-14787 GCA_003021915.1 Parcubacteria group bacterium SW_4_49_11 | reverse complement strand
AAGGTCGAAGCGATATGCAAAATAAGCATAAACACTCGTCCATCATTAATCGAAATATCGAACGTGAAGAAGCCTCCCGTGAGTTGCCCCCATAACGCAATAAATATCCACCCTCCGGGAGCATGATCATACCAGTACGTATACGGGGCGAGACTGCCGTGTTCGAGCACACTCCATGCTTGAGATATATAGGTCCCTTCATCATTCTCATAATACGGATAGTCAAACATGTTCACTCCGTGCGTGAGTGCAGACACCACTAACACGCTAATTACGAGCAATATTTCTATGTTTTTGAGGGATAATCGCATAATCACTACCGCTTAGATGTTGCTATGTGTGTCGATTGACGTGCTCGATGAGCATTCACGTGTTGGGTTTTCTCCCACGAATTTTGACTTCGCAAAATACGCCACACCCCTCGGAACGCACTCAAACTTAATACGAGGTTAAACGGTATGTAGTATAGTAAAGCCGCAAATGGCAACCACCAGGCATATTTCAGCTTATACTCGTTTGTGAATTCATACAGTCCTATATTATACACGATAACCTGAAGGAACAATATAAATAACGGAATGTTGGCAAGCATAGCCACGAGGACAGGTGCATCCAGAAAGAATATGATATAAATCGCCAAGGGTATAAATAAGAAGAGACATCCTTGCAAAACCGGAGATACGAGAATGTAGAGTCCCAGTAATAATTGGGATACTTGAGAAATCTTCAGCCAATCTCGCTTGAGGAGGATTTGCAAGAACCCTTGGTTCCATCGCGTACGTTGTTTAATAAAGCTTCCTAACGTGGGCGGAGTTTCTTCTTGGGTGACGTGGTTAGCATCATATACTACCCGTGTCTTTGCTCCCTCCAACGAAAGACGGATTCCGACATCTGCATCTTCAGTGAGGCATTTCTCATCCCACCCTCCTACGTGAGAGAGCCAAGACGATTTAAAGAATACCGTATTCCCCCCGAGTGGAATAAATCCTATGTCAGCACAGAAATGGAGCGCAGATTTAAACCAAAAGAAGTACTCCAAAACATTGAAGAGCGAATACCAATTACTCCGATAATTCATCAATTGAACTCCCGATTGGACGATATCTGCGTGCTCGTTCACCATAACCGTGTTGACCACGTTATAAATATCACGATGTGGTTCATCCTCTGAATCAAATATACCGACCACCTCATGATTCGTTTTACTCAGCCCTATATTGAGACCATGCGGTTTGTTAATCGGATCACCGTCAAAAACCAAAACGCGAATATTAGGCGCACCTATTTCCTGAATCGCTGTGCGAGCTGCTTCTATGGTTTCCTGATCGTCTTCTCGACAAATAACAAACGCCTCCTTTTTGTGTTCAGGGTAATCAATGTTCGCCACGGCTCGTATGGTTTCTCCGATCACGTCTGCCTCGTGCCTCGCCGGTAATAACGCCGTAAAACTCCATGCAGGCTCTGCGTATTCGCGGGGCGAGACACTCGCGTCAATGCGTTCCGGATTATCCCAGGTATATAACATAATATAAATCGTAAACATTCCTTCTACGATAATCAGAAACGCAAGCAACAGTATGCCTGTTAAGACCCACGACGAATTGGCTATGGTGGTATATATGACAATCGAGAGAAGAATGACCAACAACGGTAACACTCCTCCGACAATAGCGAAATTACGCTTCACCTTACTCTGATCTGCTTGCATCAGATTACTTTGAGAGGTGTGTCGAGATTTCGGTTTCCACACCCAATTTTGGGCGATAAAATAGTTGAAAATCATTCCTCCAAGTATTCCGCACAAAGCAGCTATAAGGTAAAAGATATTTGCCTCTAATAAGCCGTGATAAATAACGTAATTGACGAGGAGTCCGATAGCTGATCCTCCGATAAAGGATGCATACTTTTGAAGCAGATCTGTGGCCGAACGAACAACAGTGTCTCCGTAGGTCAAAACGTTATTTAAGAAAAAGTTGGAGGTCATTGAGACAAAAATCGCTCCTAACCACCCTAAGGACGGATTTACGTTCACCAACTCTACCAAAATCACGAGGGTAATCAGATTGACGATTACGCCGCTTCCTCCTACGATTGCAAACTGCAAAAACCGATTAGAGTCAGGGACATCAAAAAATAGATAGCGTAAATGCTGCAAAATGAGAAGCCCTTGATCAAGCGTCGCCTTACTTTCATCATGTTCCCGAGTCTGAAATACGTATGGTATGTCCACAACTCGAGAGTGCTTGCCCCTTACGAGTAACTCGAGCAAAATTTTAAATCCTTTCGGTTTCAAGGACACTCCGTCAATGACATCTTTATGGAACAGAAAGAATCCTCCACCCGGATCAGACGTTTTTCGTGTACGAGGGAGCAAGAAATGAGAAGTGTAGCGTAACCCATGAGAAATTGCTTTGCGTGTCTTCGTTTGCAATCCTTCGGCGCTTCCTCCTTTCGTATATCGACTGGCTACGGCAATATCGGCATTTTTCGCTATAATTTTTTGTAACAAAGAAACGATAACCTCCGGGGGGTGTTGGAGATCAGAATCCAGACAACAAATATAGGTACCTTTGCTGTTCTGAAAGCCTTCGACCACAGCGGTGGCTAACCCTGTACGTCGATTTTTCGGGCGATGATCAAGACGCACGCGTGCATCTTCGTATGTCCATTGCTGGATAATCTGAGGAGTGCTATCATCGCTATCATCCACAAACAAAATTTCATACCAATTGCTATCATATCCCTCCTCTCCCTCGAGATCTAAAGCAGCACGCACTCGTTTGACAAGCGGCGTGATATTATTGGATTCATTATACGTGGGGACTAATATCGTGAGTACGGGGTTCATGTAGAAACGGGTGTTTGTTCTTGTTTTACTGTTGGCCATTGAGTAATATACCACAGTTTTTTATGTACCATACATAGGGCCCCCGTGCAACCTGGGCGGCACCCGGCTCAGCCTTACCAAACGCTCTACGTGCTTAATTTCATCCCTGATTGATAGGTCATCGGTATTGCCAGATCGTCAGTCCAATTGGCGCAACGCCCATACACGAGTTTTCGTGTCCTCATTTGTTGACTATCTTCGGAAAAACGTTATAATAAAGGATGAATTTGGCCTCGTCGTCTAGTCTGGTCCAGGACGCCAGGTTTTCATCCTGGTAACACGGGTTCGAATCCCGTCGAGGCTGCTATCCGAAAACCAAAACAACCTATGTCACAACAAGCTATCTCCCTCTACTCTTCCCTCCGCTCTTATATATCTCGTCATCTTCCGGAAATTGTCATTCTTATTCTTGTCTATATCGGACTCACGTACGTTAATCTGTTTCTTTTGAAAACACTTGGGATTGATCGTTCGGAAGAACGTATTTTCTGGGTGGTGTTTATCCTTGCCTTGCCCTTGCTGCGATTATCTGGTAAAATTCCCATAGGATTGGGGATTGTAAGCCTCATCACTCTTCCCTATTTCGTGCTTACGGACATGACGCTGCAGGCTCAGCAAGTCGGACGCTTGACCATCACGTTCTTACTCATCGGATTAGTATGGGAGAGTCTTCGGCTCCTTGCTCTGACGCAAAAGGAGCAAACCGAGGTGAGCCATCGAGACCATTCCGAGTCTCTCTCCTCTTCTGAATAGCTCCTGTGGTGAAACTGGATATCACAGCGGTCTTCGGAACCGCCATTCTAGGTTCGAATCCTAGCGGGAGCACCCTCGAATTACTACGTGCACTTAAAAACCTTCGGTTTTTACGGAAGCCTATCGGCTTTCTATTTCCAGGGGACTGCCAATAGCAGCATCCCGCTGGTGGTGAAACGCTGCTCACGGGCACTCAAAAAACATTCTGTTTTTTGCGGCCTCCTTACGGAGCCCTATTTTCAGGGGACTGCCGTTAGCTACTTTCTTTCTGGCGTTGAAGAACTATTACGAGGAAACACAGGAGGTGCCTTGAAGGGGGCGGTGGAGTTTTCGTTATGTATCCTTTTTCTAATTATGAAAATATAAAAAAGTAACCTCCCTTCCCTCGATTTACCACGGTCACTGAAGAAACCTGCGGTTTCTTCCGGCCTCTGACGAGGCCTATTTTCCGACAAGGGGGACTGCATTCTAGCTAAATCCTTACTGGCGTTGAGTAGCTATTAGGAGGAGAACACAACTGTATATCTACGGTATATCGCGCCGCCAGGCGCATATATCCATCGTATATCGAAACTTCTGGCTTCAGGCTTCCGGATTTAGGCTTCTCTTAGACTTGCTACTTCTCTTCAACTTGCTCCACAATGCTCGCCACTTCTTCGGGCTTCAGGGAAGCACCACCGAGTAAAAACCCATTCAGACTGGTAATGTCTAAAAAAGCTCTGACATTGTCTTTATTGACACTTCCGCCATAAAGAACATAGACCTCATCCAGCGTGTCTTGACCGGCCAGCTCGGCAATCAGTTTTTGAATGTAGAGACAGACGGTCTCGATAGTCTCGGGATCGGCGGGGTCACCGGTTCCGATGGCCCACGTGGGTTCATACGCGATTATCAATCCGTGCTCTCGGATATATGCTCGATAATCTTCAAGAACCGTCATGACTTGCTGTTTGATAACATCATAATCGACGTCTCCTTCCTCTGAACCTTCTTGGTATCCTATACAGAGTATCGGCACTACAGAGTGCTCCGTCGCTCGTTCAAATTTGTGTTTCACTTCGGTATCGGTGAGTGCCTGTCGCTTGCGCGTCTCTGAGTGGCCTACGAGGCTAAATTCCGCCCCACTATCAAACGCCATGGGTGCGCTTATCTCGCCGGTGTACGAACCAACTGCCTGCGTACTCAGGTCCTGCACCCCCAACGAAACAAACACCCCATACTCCTTTTGAAGTGCTCGTACCTGGTCCAAAAACACCGCGGGCGGGAAAAGAATCAACTGAGACGAACGCATAACCGAAAGTCGTTCGCCCATCCCCGCGATCAGCGCGGCGGTTTGATCGCGATCTGCGGGATTCATTTTCCAGTTGAGTCCGATAATGGGAGGCGAAGTCATAGAGAAATTTATCTTTTTTTCACCATATCATATGGCCCTCGATTGCGAGAAAAGGCCGCCTGGTCCTCTCTTTAAAGGGCGTTTACATAAAAAAACACGGAA
>PXOY01000052.1:0-9582 GCA_003021915.1 Parcubacteria group bacterium SW_4_49_11 | reverse complement strand
TGCGGGGGCCGAAACGGAATACGAGATTCCGTTTGCGGAAGATAGTCACACACCCTCGCAATGTCTTCTTCCAACTGTTTCTCGAGCGATGTGAGATGTTCTTGGGGAGTGCTTTCTGAGTGAAGCGTTATCTCCGGATCAACATGGTAATCCTCCACTGATATGTGGGGGACCCGCACCCGTTGAACCACCCAATTTTGCATTTCAAAGAATTTGATGGCTTTAAGCTCCAACACCGGAGCCCGATTTCGGCCCTTCTCTAGTTCGCTCATCATGGAACTCGCGAACATGCGAACCCGACGCAAAGGTTTGAAATATCCTTGATCGTGGTACACAATAGCACTATCCTCTACCATGTTTTCCACGTTGGCCACCGAAGCATGCGGGCTTTCTCTGATGTTGGCCAGCAAATCTTGTTGCCTCTTTTGCATGCGCTCTATCTCTACACTCTGCAAACGCAGGGCTCGTAAAAGCAACGAACGCTTATTTTTGATCAGCTTTTCTCGTTCTTCAATGTCCCCCTCGGAGAGCAAATAGAGCTGAGAGGCGGCCCAAATCGTCTGTAAGCGAAAGGGGAGCTGAGTTGTGTCACCGGGAAGGTCCACGGATAGATGCATCAGGAGTCTCTCTCAACAACGACGAACCTCGATATACCACATTCGATGTGCTCTGTCAATCTATTGTCAATCCTCTACCTCGCGTATATGTCTGTTGGGTCTTAGAGGGATTCTTGATATACTACAGATAAACATAATACGAATCTATGAAAGAACGTCACTTTGAAAAACGGCTTCCGCTCACCCAAGACCAAATCGCTTACTTTTGTATGGAGATGGGACTAACCTCCGCCATGCCCACCTACAATGGTGGTTTGGGAGTGCTGGCCGGAGATACACTCAAGTCTCTGGCGGATCTGCGCGTTCCCACTGTCGGCCTTTCTCTCCTGTATAAACACGGCTACTTCGAACAACACGTGGATGAAAACGGCGTCCAAACGTCCACCGCAGAGGAATGGGATCCACACGAGTTTTTACAGCCTCTGCAAGCCACAGTCACCGTACAGCTGGAAGGACGTACGGTAACCGTTGGCGTGTGGGAATACTCTCTGAAAGGATATTCGGATTTTGAAGTCCCGATTTACTTTTTAGATACTGATCTGGAGGAGAATGACCCCGAAGCTCGTCAGATAACGGACCATCTGTATGCAGGTGACGACTATCATCGATTCAAACAAGAAGTCATACTCGGCATCGGTGGTATCCGTATGCTCGACGCCCTAGGATGTCACAATATCACCAACTACCACATGAATGAGGGTCACTCCAGCCTCTTAACAGTCGAACTTCTCAAGTACATATACGACGAAGACAAAGACATGGACGAAAACCTGCATGAACTTCGAGACCGGTGCATTTTTACCACGCATACTACGGTGCCCGCCGCGCACGATCGGTTTGAGAAATCTATGGTGGAATCGGCCCTGGGAGAAGGGTATATTCCGCGCCGGATGTACGAAATGAGTGCAGATGAAGAGGAACGGTTAAACATGACCCACCTCGCGATGAATTTTTCGCGTTTTATCAACGGGGTGGCGAAGAAGCATCGCGACGTTTCCTTGGAGATGTTCCCGCAATATGATATCGAAGCGATCACCAATGGTATTCATGTAAACACCTGGGTGGGAGATCACATGCGCGAGCTTTTCTCGTATCATATCCCCGGCTGGGAGAACGAGCCGAGCATGCTCCGGAACGCCCTCCGTCTCCCACGGAACGAATTGTGGAACGCGCACCAAGCTCAAAAGCAGCAATTGATCGAGTACATTCGCGAAGTCAACGGAACGGAACTGAACGTGGACACGTTTACGATCGGATTCGGGCGTCGTATGACCCTCTATAAGCGCCCCTCATTTATCTTCGAAAATTTGGAGCGGCTTCTCAAAATCCACAACGAGATCGGCCATATGCAATTCGTATTTTCCGGAAAAGCGCACCCCGACGAGCAACAATCACAAGAACTGATTGAAGAGCTCTACTCGTATATGGAAAAACTTGGTGACCGCATGAGCGTGGTCTTCCTGGAAGATTACAGCATGGAGATCGCGCACCATATGATTAGCGGCGTAGACCTTTGGCTCAATAATCCCCGCGTTCCGAAAGAAGCGTCCGGGACCAGTGGTATGAAGGCGGCGCTTAACGGTATTCCGAGCCTCAGCACCCTTGATGGCTGGTGGCTGGAAGGCTGCGTGGAAGAAAAGACAGGCTGGGGTATCGAACCCCAGACCGAGACCGAACACGAGTCTCTCTATAACAAACTGGAATATGTTATTATCCCGAAATATTACCAACATCGAGATGAATACCAAGAAATTATGCGCAACGCCATCGCCATCAACGGCGCGTATTTCCACACCGATCGCATGGTAAAAGAATATCTGGTGAGAGCGTATTTCGACTAAACCGACCGGTATGAAGACAATTCATGTCCTCTTGGGCTTTCATTCGCACGAACCATTTTGGGAGTTGGAACACCATTTCATGAACAACGTAGGAGCGGACGTCTCGTACGATTACTACCCGGTCACGAATTACTTTCTCAAAAACTTTCCAGAGTCCGGGCCGCTTCATGACTATCTTTTAAACATGGCCTACGACCTGAATATTCCGGTCTGGTTGGACGCCAGTAACGAAATGTACGAACAATTGGCCACGTACCGTCCGCAAGCGTATACTCGGTTAATCGAGGGATTTCAGAGTGGATTTGTCCATTCCGTCCTCACCCATGCCCACCATGTACACACGAGTCTCGCCACGCCCTTCGAGCATATCCAAGAAATTGAGAGTAACCAAACGTTCCTCGAGAACCGCATGCATCTGTCTCGTCCTCACCATGAAGGAGTATTCTCTCCGGAAGCCTCGTACCGTAACGACATGCTCAAAACATACCGAGAAAACGGGATTGACTATGTTATATTCCCCAACGTGGAATCGCGCGGCACGCCGTACACGGTGCGCGAGCACGTCACGGACCTCGAGTACTTCCCGTATTGGATTACGGATGAGGACGGCAATTACGTGCTCGCCCTGCCCGTAAACACCAATATTTCCGAAAAAATCTGGCAGGCTTTGGAGACGGGAGGCCTTGATGTCATTCAGACCCAATCCGAACACGCTTACGACCACCAAGCCGCCATTGATCATTACAAAAACCTCATTTACGAAGAGTGTGCCCAAGCACCTGATGGCGGTCTTCTGCTGTATGCTTCGGATTTTGAATTTATGGGACTGGCTCACGCCGCGTTACCCCTTATTCATGAGACTTGGCGACAGATTTACGAAGAAAACCGCTATGACATTCGCATGTGGGACCCGTCTTCCTACGTGGAGACCATGTCTCAAGAACACCTCTCGACCATAAGCTTTGACCGAGTCTCGTGGGGGCCGGCCCACTCGCCTGTCTTCCGTTTTGACGGGTTTTATCCCAGTATCGACAGTCCGGAAGCAACCATTTATCAATCATACCCCTTTATCTTCTGGCGCACCGGGACCATTTTTACGCATCTTGTTAAGTATCTCTATGAGTATTTCTTAGAATCTCCACCTTATCTCAAACCGGAGCGGCATACCGCGCTCCCTCCCCGGCGATTCCGAGAACTCCCGTCCGAAGAACAGTTGGCACTGCATAATCTTCTCCTGAAACGTGCCTGTAACTGGGGATGGATCGTTACTGAAGATCGCGGACGATGGATTTATGTTCATCTCTATGAAATTACGCGGTTGGTGGAGGAACACGCCTCCTCGCCTCACGCGTCTCTTGACGCTCGCGGACAAGAAATTGTCGATAGCTGGCGCGAGCTTCTCCGCTTTGATCTCTCACGCCGCCTCGAGCACACGCACCACGCCGTCGAGCAAACCTATCTGGATACAGACACCTCTCTTGATAGCGCACACGCCATGCATCTCTTCTCTCTCATACAAGAAGCACGTGCTCTTGCGTATGAGGCGTTTGACATTCTTTCGTCCCATCTCGATGCAGACAATGTTCCCCTTTCCTCGCTCCAGCAGGTATCACTAACGCTGTCTCAGCTCCTCGATAAACTCACCCGCGTGTACGATGTGAACCAGCCCTATGTGGAACGACTCGCGGCGCACAAGAACGGGCATATTTACTTTGAAAAACCGCAACTCCCCGATTTTCTTCAGCGTCTCGACTCGCCGTATCTGTAACAGACATTCCCCATTGCATGCTAGTCTTCATTCTCGGACCCGAGCGTTTCTTGAATCATATTCCAGTACAGTTGGACATACTGCTTGGACGGAATTTCCCATGAAAAGGTTTGATTCATAGCCCGCGCTACCAATTCATACCACGAATCTCGGTCTTTATAGTACTCCAAGGAGCGAATGATCGCGCCGTACAGCTCGTACGAATTATACGAGTAAAAAACAAAGCCATTCCCGGTGCGCCGAAGGGGCGAGACGTTTACAATCGAGTCGACCAGCCCACCTACTGCGTGCACAACCGGAATACATCCGTACCGAATGCTTTTGAGTTGTCCGAGACCAGCCGGCTCAAAGCGCGAGGGCATCAAGAACATGTCTGATCCGGCGAGAATTTGAGTCTCCTGACTCGGCTCAAACTTAAACTGGGCGTGCATTTTTTCGGACTTCTTGCGCTCCATTCCTCTGAAGAAGTCCTCGTAATGCTGTTCTCCACCGCCCAAAATAATAAATTGCACCCGCCGTTCCAACAGATACGGCAAAATTTCCTGAATCAAATCAATCCCTTTTTGTTCCGTAATACGGGTAACCATCGCGATGACCGGAATGCGCGGATTCTCTTTTAAGCCGAACTGCTGTTGAATAAAACGCTTATTCGATTCTTTATAGTCCGAATTATCTCCTTTGTACGACTTCTGCAAGCCAGGGTCAGTCGCGGGATTGAATTCGTTGTTGTCAATGCCGTTGAGAATACCAAATACTTTATGCTGTCTGTTCTGAAGAATCGTGTGTAATTCTTCGCCGAACTTGGGCGTCATGATTTCCTCCGCATAGTGCGGAGAGACGGCGTTCACCGCATCCGCATAAATAATCCCGCGCTTGGCGAAGTTGAGGTTTTTCAGTTTGTCTGTTTCGGTCAAAAGCGGAAGGCGAGAATGGCCGTCATCATTGGCGGTCATGGAATGCTCGTGGGTACCGGACTGAAAATAAAGGTTGTGAATGGTAAATAAAACTTTCGTCCCCTCAAACGTGGTTTTCCAGTCAAATCCATGGTATTTACGGTCGATGAGATTGGGCAAGACTCCCGTATGCCAATCATTACAATGAATAACATCCGGTTGTATATTTAGCTCCTCGAGAAGGACCAGTACACCGATATTAAACACCAAAAACCGGGCGTTGTTACGCGACGACTTCGTATTATCAAGATAGAGCTGGTCAATCTCGGAAAAATACTTCGGCTCGTCTATAAAATACACACGCAACCCGTTGTAGGTTGTAAAATAAAAATTGTAGATAACGCGTTTCCCGTCCGCGATATCTACTTCACAATTTTCCTTAAATAGCTGTATATCCCACGCCTTCGTATCTATCGTTCCATAAAGCGGCGTGATAATATGGACGTTTTGTATAGACTGACGTAACTCAAACGGCAACTGTCCCGCTACATCGCCCAATCCTCCGGTCTTGGAAAATGGAACTACTTCTGACGAGACAAAACTAACCGTATATCTCTTGGGGAGTTTATCTGAAGAATCCATATCTCTTTCTTCAGTATATCATACTCGCCTATGTGCACACAACGTAAGGCCGGTTCGCCAAACACGTGAACTAGCGGGTAATGATTTGGCGTACTTCTTCAATGATTTGGTTCATAGTCTCCGTGTCTGTCGCCTCTACGATCAAACGCACCACAGGTTCCGTATTAGACGCCCTGACCAGCAACCAAAATCGGCCGTGGTCAATGCGCACCCCGTCCATTTCATTGATGGTGGCCTCTGAAAAGTAGTCTTTGACCTCGTTAATGACTTCTTGCTTGTCTCGTTTCACTTCAAAGTTGATCTCTCCCGAATGGGCGTATTTGAACAGCGGCGCCGCCTCCTCAGCCAAAGACTGCGGCGTACTCGCCAGAAGCTCCATCAACTTGATAATAACGAGCATGGGATTCTCAAAGTAGGCGTGAGCGCCGTGGCGTTTCATATCAAAGTAGAAATGTCCGGAGAACTCCCCGGCAAACAACGCCTGCATTTCGCGCATATTCGCTTTAATGAAGGAATGGCCCACACGCGTCATGACCGGTTCTCCACCCGCCTCGGAGATCGTCTCGGGCGCCTTGCAGGACCACGACCGCGCGCTCATCATGGGGCAGCGCACCTTCGGCAAGGGGCTGGTGCAGAAGCAGAATTGGTAAAAGCAAGGCCGCCGTAATATCGGGCCGCACCGTGTTTCCTTCGTTATCGACAAACGCGATGCGATCAAAGTCACCATCAGTCGCGATTCCGAAGTCGGCTTGCTCCTCTTGTACCTTTGCTTTCAGGTCAGTTAACGTCTCTTCTTTGAGCGGGTTGGCTTCGTGATTCGGGAACGAACCATCGAGCTCCGGATACAGATGGATGTACTCGATATTCTCAAAATGAGCAAAAAATTCTTGAATATCCGGAGCGGCCATGCCGTTCGCCGTATCCACCACAATCTTTAATGATTCTACCGGACGCTGGGGATTCTGTCGGGCCACAATCTGTTGAATATAGTGCTTGCGCGTATCTTCTTTGTGCTCGCGTGCAGGAGCGTCCCCGACGTCTCCTTCCGATAAGTCAGCTTCCATGACCCGATCACGGATTTCGTACATGCCGTTATCTCCGGAAATCGGAATCCCTTTTTCTCGTACTAACTTAAAGCCGTTATACTCAGCGGGGTTATGGGAAGCGGTAATCACTACTCCTCCGTCCGCTTGATACTCAAGTACTGCGTAATACAGCATGGGCGTAGAGCTAACCCCAATGTCGATAATTTTGACCCCCTCTTCTTGGAAGCCGCGCTCCATGTGCTGTTGGAGGGGGTCTCCGGACTCGCGCATATCCCGCGCAATGACCAAGGTGAGCGGTCGGTCATCCGTTTTCCGCTCCCCGAGAAACTGAGCGAAGACGCGCCCTAATCGATAGGCAGTCTCTTCGGTTAAATCTTCTCCATAAATACCGCGAATATCATAGGCTTTAAAAATGTCCGGGTTGGTAGGCATACGAAACGTCAATTACTTTCTTTCAGTATATCACCCTGACACAACAGCAGTCAGACATGCGAGACCAGTGCCTACCATTGGGCATCTGGAACGCATTTCGAAACGGAGGGCGAGGTGCCGCGAGTAGGACTTGAACCTACGCGATCCGGGTGCTTCAAACCCGTGCTCTACCAGCTGAGCTATCGCGGCATTGGGTATGATACGTGGTACGGTATGACGATAAGAGGAAGCGCATTTACGCTTTCTTATCATCGTGTATTCCCACTTTATCAAATAACACCCGCTTTTGTCCATTCTCTATCAGATTCCACACGAACCGATCAAACATTTCACGACGATAGGTAAATTCGTCGGTGGCCATGACGGTGTATTTGAGCTCCGTACCAATCTCCGCCTCGACGGTACGTACAAACGCGGTCAATTTCTTTTTATCAAGATCATCTCCGATCAGACACATATCAATGCGGTCCTCCGGTCGTTCAACGAAGACTCCCTGCAGGATAACCGCCTTTACGTCGCCCACCCGCTCTACCTTCTGAGCCATCTCGTTGAAAAAGGGCTCTCCAAGCTCGAAGATAATACTCTCGAGGCTCTCAAACACCGGAATGTCACGGTTCAGCGCATAATAGAACGTTTCTTCATCCCGCGTCTCCAACACCACTTCGTGTTTTTTGGCCTCCTTCAGTTCTTCTTCGAGCTTTTTTTGAGATATTTTCGTTCTTCTCGCCAGTTCACGGAACGAGACGGAGCGCTCGGGGTTATAAAAAAAGAACTTTAAGAGCTTTAGTTTGTTGTGACCGAAAAGATACGTAAGCGGACCTTTCTGAAGCATATCAATTGCGTGCGTTACTTTCTTCAAGATAGCAAAGACTTCCCGTCAAGGTCAATTACACCCACACATCTCCGAGAATCTGGAAATACGAAAGCGGTGCACCTCTGTAAGATACACCGCTTTTCTGGAACGAGAAGAGTGTCCTCTATTTCATCTCCACGTCGGCACCTAACTCTTGAATTTGGTTCACGAGTTCTTGAGCGGATTCTTTGTCCATTCCCTCTTTGATGGTACCGGGCGGATTGTCCACA
This sequence comes from Parcubacteria group bacterium SW_4_49_11, assembly GCA_003021915.1. Classification (GTDB taxonomy): domain Bacteria; phylum Patescibacteriota; class Minisyncoccia; order SW-4-49-11; family SW-4-49-11; genus SW-4-49-11. Next base: position 1,260 of record PXOY01000052.1, on the reverse strand, counting down.
ATCTCCTTCGCTTCTTTGAGTCCGAGGCCGGTTTCGGATTTGACGGTCTTGACGACCTGAATCTTGGAAGAACCGCCGTCGTTGATGACTACATCAAACGAGGTTTGCTCGGCTTCTTCTTCACCTGCGGCTTCGTCTCCGCCTCCTCCGGCGGCAGCAGGCGCGGCGGCAACCGGCGCAGCAGCGGAAACACCGAGACGGTCTTCCAAAACCTTGACCAGTTCGGAGAGTTCGAGAACGCTCATCTGTTCGATGCGCTCCACGATGTCTTGGAACTTCTCCGGAACTTCTACCTGTTGTTGGTTCTCTTGTTCTTCTGCCATAACGTATACTTATCTTATTACGCGTGTTGATCTCGATAGGCGCTCAAGAGCTGCACGAAACTGCGGGCATTGCCGTTGGCAACGCTCATGAAGTCGCTTACGGGAGCAGTGAGCGTACCCAAAACTTGTGCGTAAAGCTCTTCTCGCGAGGGTAACTCGGCCAGCGCTTGCGCCTCTTCGGTAGAAAGGAATCGCTCGTTCAGTACACCGCCGGCGAGCTCCATGGTCCGGACACCACGCGTAAACTGATGTACGGTTTTCGCCGCCGTGACCGGGTCGGGCCCGAATACCACACCGATATTGCCTTCCAACTCAAGGACGGGCTCGCCTTCCATATCGTTCAAACGAAACGCTTTGGCAAGCAAGGTTTTCTTGGATACTTTGTACGCTCCGTCTTCTGAGCGAATAGCTCGTCGGAATGCGCGTACCGTCTCTACGTTACTGCCATCAAACCGTACAAAAATCGCGCCTTGGTGAGATCCCACAAGGTCAGCCAACTCGCTGACCGCTTCTTTCTTTTGTGCCTTTGTCAGTGGCATAGGTTGGTTGATTATAAAAATATCCGAGGATACACAGCCCCAGACACATACAGCACACGAATTGTATTCATTCGGGCCTACATCGGGACTTACGAGTTTTTTACTCCGCCGATGGTCTCGGGCTGTTACCTTCCACTCTACCTAAATTTGCCTTTCCCGTCAAGGTGCCCGAAATTAAGAAAGAAGCCTGAATCCAGAAGCCGGAAGCCTGAAGCCAGATATATTTTCCATTCCAAATACTAAATTCTAGATGCCAGTTATGATACGCTTATTTAATCGGGATACGCTTGCTCTTCACCTTTTCGGACTTCGGTAAGAACACCTGTAAAACGCCATCTTTGAGTTCCGCTTTCGCGTTTTCGGCGTCTACGTCAATGGGTAAAATAACGGAGCGAGAG
>PXOY01000051.1 GCA_003021915.1 Parcubacteria group bacterium SW_4_49_11 | reverse complement strand
CGCTTGCCAAACCATCTGTTCCTCTTGGGGTGAATACCAAAGAACCTTACCTTCCGGAGCTTGCGAATACGAAATCGTGTGGGCCACTGTCTCGTCCGTTCGCACGAGAGAGAATAAAATCGTGGGCTCCGGCGTATTGGTCAGAGAACCCATATGTTCGTTAAGCGTGACCGTATCTCCCGCCCCGAGAGAGCAGTCCGGTAACGAATGAGATCTCGCGTTCATCTCACTTCCCCGACGCTCGAGCAGTTGCCAGTCCTCTAACGAAATCGCCGTCTCCCCGTAATTTGTAATCGTCAAGAGCTCATTGTCTTGATCAGACCCTTGCGGATTCGGCAGGAATTGCTTGATTCGAAGGGTGGCGGGGCCGAGTGCGCTATCCGAAGATTCGTGTTCCTCGGCAGGCTCATCCGCGAATTCGTTGGCCGCTCCTTTGGTGGGACTTGGGGTGGTGTGATACGAACCCGAGGTCTCGTCCCAGGCTCGGGAGGAGCCCTCCTCGATAGAAGCCGGCCACTGGAGCTGGGTGTGTTCTCCGTGTGCCGATTGTGGTTTTGATATCCAAACTTTCATTCCACCATTATACAGATCTTGGGATAACTGCTCCTCAAGAACCGCGAATTTGTTCTCCGTATAGGAATTGTGAATAGCAATTGTATCCGCCTCATGCACGGGTTCGTCGAGCTTTTGAAGTTTCAGTTCCCATCCGGAAATATCTGTGTCCATTGGCTTTTTCAGCTCAATAAACTCCTTCTCATATTCATTCCCTTCCGGATTGGGGAGTACTTCGTTTATTCGTATCGGGTTATGGTGTGCTTCCTGCGCGGATACGGGACTTCCGAGTGCTACAGTCAAGAATACAAAAACAGCGAGGCATCCTCCGTGTGTCAGTGCCTTCATATCTCATCATTACGCTTGGTATGTGGGGAATTATAGTAAACTATTCGATTTCGGTGAACCCTCTTTCCCTAAATACTGAAAGCTCCACTCCGTTGCCACGCGACCTCGGGCTGTTTTTTGAATAAACCCTTGTCGCAACAGAAACGGCTCGTAAATTTCTTCGATGGTTATCGGTTCTTCCGCGGTTGCGGCCGCCAACGTAGCCAGTCCCGCCGGTCCGCCGTTGAAGTTCTCGATCAGAGCGGAAAGCAGTTTTTTGTCCCCTTCTTCCAGACCGTACGCGTCGATCCCCAAAAGCTCAAAAGAACTGTCAGCCGCCTCGGCGGTGATGTATCCGTTATTGTACACATCCGCGTAATCACGAATGCGCCTGAGAAGCCGATTCGCAACGCGCGGAGTTTGCCTGCTTCGTTGCGCGATTTGCTCCAGCACTTCGTCCTCCGAGATGTCAGCGCCTAAGAGATCACTCGATCGCTGTAAAATTTGCTGTATTTCCGCCGGATGATAAAAGTCAAAATTGTATACATTGCCAAAACGGCTCCGAAAGGGTCCGGTAAGCGATCCGAACTTCGTCGTGGCGCCCACTAACGTAAAGGGTGAGAGATCCAACCTCAGAGTCTTCGCTGAAGGTCCCTGCCCCACCACAATATCAATCACGAAATCTTCCATCGCTGAATACAAGACCTCCTCTAAGGCGTTGTTCAATCGGTGCACTTCGTCGATAAACAGAATATCTCCGCGCTCCAGATTCGTAAGAATCGAGGCGAGATCGCCCGCTTTCTCCAACGCCGGTCCGGAGGTGACCTGAATATTGCTGCCCAATGCGTCGGCAATTAGGAAGGCCAAACTCGTCTTCCCGAGGCCCGGCGGCCCGTAAAACAGCATGTGGTCTAATACCTCTCCTCTCTTCTGAGCGGCCTGAATCGCGATATCCAAATTTTTTTTAATCTGCTCTTGCCCGATATACTCAGAAAAATTTTGCGGACGTAAATTCGTCTCCGATGATACGTCTTCGGTCTGTTCTTTCGAAGAGGTTATCATTCTCCCGTTCTTATCTTGTTTTCTTTAGAATATCAAAAATTCTTTCCTCTTGCACATATAGTGCATACACGGTATGATAAAGACATAATTCGGGGGTCGTCTAATTGGTAGGACAGCGGTTTCTGGGACCGTAAGTCGGGGTTCGAGTCCCTGCCCCCGAGCTTTCGATTCGCCACGGTCACTCAAAAAACATTCTGTTTTTTGCGGCCTCCTAACGGAGGCCTATTTTCGTTGGGACTGCATTTTAGCTCAATCCGGAACCTTCCTCGATTTACCACGGGCACTTAAAAACCTTCGGTTTTTACGGAAACCTGGCGGTTTCCTATTTCCGGGGACTGCCGTTAGCTACTCTTGTTCTGGCGTTGCATGATTCGCCACGGTCACTGAAGAAACCTTGGGTTTCTTCCGGCCTCTTACGAGGCCTATCTTCCAACAATGGGGACTGCCAATAGCAATGCCTCACCGGCTTTGGAGGGATATGACACGGAAAACGATATATTTACCTGCCGCGGTTATACAATTTTGTCACCTCCCCAGCGCTTAAGACGCGCTTATACATTGTCACATCCTCAATGTTACCGGGAAAATATTGTCCCGCCTTTGGTTTGGCACCGACCAACATAGTACCGGAATCGGTATCAGGCGAGCCCGAATCATTGGTCAAAGAAGCTTCAACATTGCCGTCAATATAAATAAACCGATTGTTATTTGCGTTATCAAAAACTCCCACTACATGATGCCACGTTTTCTCGTTTACCGCATTTCCGGTATCCAAGCTTATGTTATCCATCCCTCGCATAAAGAACCTCAACACCCCTTCTTGCCCTCCATCACCGTACGAGAGAGCCCAACCATTGTCGTTATTATTGTCATCAGCTACAATCCGACTCTCTGTCGCTGATATATCAGACAGATACATCCAAGCACTGACGCTAAAATTTCCGGTTTGCAAATTATCGGTTACTCCCGTATCTACATAATCATCACTCCCGTCAAAATCAGGAGTGACCGAGCCGGCACTCTGTATGAGACTTCCGTTACTGACAATCTGTGGCTGACTGCTTTGGGTGGTTTGCGTGGCTTGGTTATTTTCCGTGCTTTGGTCATACCAGGTGGTTACGTACGCGTTGTTGGAGCCGACCCAAGTATCCAATGTTTGGCCGTCGGAGCTGTTGGTGGTGTTTTGCACGTTACTGTTCGCACTGAGTTCTCCGTTACCGTCCGGGAGCACGTCGGCGGTGTCATTGTTAGCGTTATCCTGCCGAACACGCACCAAATAAGACCCCGCGGCGGTGGTACCGCTTTGTCTGGTTTCGGTCACGTGCCCCTCGCGCAGTAATCTGGTTGAATACGCCAGCGTCGCAAATGGTTTTTCATCAAGCAACTTGTTGGAGCTATACCCTGCCGTAATTAACTCGGAACGCTCTTCCACGTTTTGAGCTGATATGCGAACGCGCGTATCTTGCTTGGAGACAACGTAGCCACTCCCGGGCCCTTCCGTTTGCGGACCAGACGGCACTTCTGCAATATACTCAGGCGTTAAGTCATCGGTCAGGTTAATACAAGCTTCATCACTCACGCCGTCGGCACAGATTTCTTTGGCTTCAGCGTTCGACATCTCGGCAATGGCTGAAGGGTACGTTCCTCCGTTGTCTGTCGAGTACTGCCGGATTGCATCATGGAGCGTATCAACTTCGCTTTGCCGCTCGGTATCACGCACCTTCCCGAGCTGCTCGTTGGGATTGATGGCTACAAACACGATAGCGGCCAAAAGGCCGACAGCCGCCACCACCAATAAGATTTCGAGTAAGGTGAAGGCCTTGGAATGTTTGGACATGAGTGTTTGTATATGTTGGGCTATATTAGGTAAGATATCATATCCCTCAAAACAAGTCTAATCGAAGCTTGTACGGGCACTGAAGAAACTTTGGGTTCGGGTAACTCAAAAAACATGCTGTTTTCCTCCTTTTTAAAGGAGGAAAGGCTCGTTAGGGAAAGGAAGTTTCGTTAAAAACTGTCTCTGACGAGAACTCCACCGCCCCTTCGGGGCACCTCCTCTTTAAAAAGAGGAGGACACGACCTGTTTCCCCGTGATCGTAGGGAACGTTCAACGCCAGCGGGAGGTTGCCATTGGCAGTCCCCTGAAAATAGGCTTTCGACAGAAAGCCGTAAAAAACACCACGTGTTTTTTACGTGACCGTTGTAATTCGAGTTAATTACCCTGATATTCCGGAAACAGTTGCTTTTTCTTTTCTTCGCTTAACTCGGAATTGTTGTTGCTAGATTGTAAGGTTTCCTGGTCAAAGTTTTCAAAATTCTCGGGCACATTTTCCGGTTTCGGGGCACTCTCTTGTTGAAGACTCTCTTGGGACGCATCGGGGAAGACCCCTTGAAAGACTTCCTCGAGAGATTGAGTGGACTCCGGTTTTTGGACGGTGAAATCGGTGTTATGTTCACTCATCGTCATACTCAAAGACAGGTCACTCATGGTTGACTTCTCGCTATTCATCTTCATATCCGCAGTCAGTTTGGTGAGATATTTACTGTCCTCGGCTACCCACAGCTCTCCGGTGAGCGTGTCCAACTTTTGAACGAACTGCTCATTCGCGGAAATCTGCTTGTCTGTAATTTGTTCGTTCCCCAAAATGGATTGCGCTTCTTTAAGAAATGAGAGATACGCTTGCTTCTGAAAAGAATATCCGTAGTGATGGCTGGAGACACCCTTGATCTCTTGGCTTCCGTAGGTATCCGTAATCGTGACGAATTGATTCTCGCGGAATGCGGTTTGTAACTCTTTTCGTTCACTCTCAGAAATGTCGAAGTGCAACGTTTCGTTCGGATTTGGCATCGTTTGCAATTGGCTGCCGCCGAACGCTCCTTCCGACGGTTGGCCACCTTCCTTTGTGGTATCCACTTCCAGCCATTGTTTTTGCTCTCCAGACTGATTACCGAACGCTTGGGCGCCGGAAACATAGAGCATATTTTCCATAAAACGCACCTTCATATTCGTGGGTTGCCCGCCTTGGCCAGCATTCTCTGATTGTACGTTGAGTTTTCCTTCTACGTTGTCAGAATCGGTCCGATCCAAAACACCATCAAACGAGGTCGAGAACGTTTGCGCCTCTTGGGTTTGTTCAGATTGTTCAGAATTCGTTTGGCCTTCCCCATTTGAGAATGATACGTCGTAGGTTCCTTCTACGGACCCTTCATAGCGGAACGAACGAAGTTTTTCCGCATCGGTTACGGTGGATACCGTGTCGGCAAGAACCCGCTTGGGAGCAATATTTTGGGTATAATAGTAGTATCCTCCCCCCGCGCCGACCGCGACGAGAACGACGACGGCAAGTCCGATCATGGTGGCAGATCCTTGGTGATAACGCATATTCCTCAAACGGTTAGTTGGTGTATGCTGAGATATACGATACAATGTCGCTATATATCTGTCAATGTAATGTGTATCTATGGCGCTTCAGGTTTGGTCGCAGCATGATATCACTCCCCTCACCACGTTTGGCGTTCCCGTGACCGCCGAGTACGCGGTACCGATTGCTCGGACCGAAGACATCCAAGAGTTAACCGGCCGATCCGATCTGCCTCTTCAACCGTGGGTTATTCTCGGCGGAGGAAGTAATTGGCTCTTTACTCGTGATCTTCCCGGTTTAACTGTGCTCATCCGGATTACAGGCATTGAACATCTGGAAGAAAATCACGAGTACGTACGTCTTCGGGTGGGAGCAGGTGAGCCATGGGATCCGTTCGTGGCCTACTGCGTAGAACGAGGCTGGGGCGGCCTCGAGAACCTTTCTCTGATTTACGGACATGTGGGCGCCACACCTGTCCAAAATATCGGCGCTTACGGAGTGGAAATCGCGGAAGTGATTGAATACGTGGAAACAGTTGATCTACACAGCGGAGAAACGGTGATTTTCTCGAACGCGGAATGTCAGTTCGCGTACCGTTCCAGTGTGTTTAAAACACGGTGTCGTGACCGATATCTTATTACGCATGTTCAGTACCGTCTGTCGAAGACATCGGAAGTAACCACCACGTACCACAGTCTTTCCAACGCGCTCGCAGAAAAGGGCATTTATGACCCGTCAATCCTTGACGTACGCCGCACGGTTATCGAGTTACGTCAACGTAAACTCCCCAATCCGTCCGAGGTGGGAAACGCGGGGAGTTTTTTCGAGAATCCGCATGTTTCTCGAATGTATTACGCTGAGCTTCAAAAAAACATTCCGGATCTCCCCGGCTTTCACGTCGGTGAAGACCGTATCAAAATACCCGCCGCTTGGTTGATCGAATACTGTGGATGGAAAGGATATCGAGAAGGCGACGCCGGCGTGTATCCGCATCAACCACTCGTAATGGTGAATTATGGTCACGCGAGTGGCCAAGACATCTTTGAACTTTCAGAGCGCGTCCGACGTTCGGTGTACGAGACGTTTGGCATTTGGTTAGAGCGGGAAGTGACAGTTGTCTAAGAGAAGCCTGAATCCGGAAGCCTGAAGCCAGAGAATTGCAGTAGCAAGTAGCTCGTAGCAGGTAGCAAGTG
>PXOY01000050.1 GCA_003021915.1 Parcubacteria group bacterium SW_4_49_11 | reverse complement strand
GTATGGAACGGGAAGTGTAAAGAGCATGGGAAACTCTCCTCGCTGGAATAGTGGGACATTTACCCCCTCCTTTAGCCAACCGCCGGTTGTGCTGGGCGATTTAAATAATCATAGTGGAGGTCAAGAACCGCTGATTGACGAGGTGCGTAACATTACCGCCTCGGATTTCGAAATTGGATTCTGTGAGCAAGATGGTACAGATGACTGTGACTACCATGCTGGCAACACGGTTCGTCGGCTGGCATTGCCGGAAACAAACTAATCGAATTACTACGATTTATATATGCGCCTGACGGCGCGATATACAGTTGTTTAAGAGAAGCCTGAATCCTGAAGCCTGAAAAAAGTAGCAGGTAGCGAGTACTTGGAGGTAATATCTGTTCAACGCCAGCGGGAGATTGCTATTGGCAGTCCCTCCTGTTGGAAGATAGGCCTCGCAAGAGGCCGGAAGAAACCCCAGGTTTCTTCAGTGACCGTGGTAAATCGAGATATACGGTTGTGTTTCCTCTGCTCAACGCCAGTTAAAGAGTTGCTAGCGGCAGTCCCAACGAAAATAGGCTTTCGACAGAAAGCCGTAAAAACACCACGTGTTTTTTAAGTGCCCGTCAAAGTTCAATTGAAAGGAGGAAAACACAGCAAAGGCCAAATTTCCAAATACTAAATTCCAGCTACTAAATACTATCCACTTGCTACCTGCTACTCGCTACGTGCTACTATTCTAAATTTTAATAAATATTGAAGTAATCATTGATATTCGACTCGATGTCGGAGCGATTGGAGGATTGGTCAGACGGAAAAATAACAATCTCGGAGATCTTACCTCCCCAAGATCTATTGCTGCGACCTCTATCGCGTCCAATTGACAAGCCATTCACTCCTGATATTGAATCCGATGAAATTCCGGTAAGTAAAGATAGGGTATTTATCCGAGAGAATACACTATTTTCATCATGAAGGTTTCCATTAAAATAAAATTCTCCCAAATCAAACCATGAGCTTTTGCTAATTCGTACATGATCCGTTCCATCCTCACCGATGAGCCCGATACCATTATCAGCTCCCGAATCATCTTTACCGGTAATTAAACCATCAAAATTAGAAAAGCTTGAAGAACTTTTCGTATAACTTGCTACTGCAAAAATGGACTGCCAATTATCCCCCGTAGGTTGACCTAGATAATCGTCATTACCATCGAAATCCGCTACCGGTTTACTATTCTCCGTAATTACACTACTCCCGTCATAAATTTGCGGTTGTTGACCCGACGTACTCTGCGTGAGGTCGTAGTCATTTCCGCTCTGGTCGTGCCAAGTTTGAACATAGCAGTTGCTGGTGCCGCAAAAGTTGTTAATTTGCGAGGTATTAAGATCGTCTCCGGCAAATTGAATATCCTTCGTATTGTCATCGGAGTCCCGACGAATCGTCAAAGCCGCCCCTTCGTAACTTGCCTTTAGCAGACGCACACTGTAAGCGGCGGCCGCTCCTTGGTAATCCGCGAGTAAGTACTGCGTTATATTATCGGGCCCCACCGCAACGGTCTCCCCGTTTTCCGCGCTAGGCGCGGTCACTTTGTAATTGCCTTGAGCGGAAACGGCGACTCGGTACCCAGTCAACGCGTCTCCGTCGGCCTTGTCCGGATCATACGGAAGTTTTTCCCGCGCCAAATAATCGACAATGACCGATACATCGACTTGACTGCTGTCCGTTGTACAATTTCCCTGGCAAATATCTTTAAGATCGGCCGTTACTCCCGAGGGTACTTGTCCTTGATTGTCGAGGCTGTACTCCTTCAGGGCGTTGCGGATGGTATTGACATCTGATTCCCGTTCTTGATTTCTTGCCTTCGCAAGCTCACGTTTGGGATTAATCTCCAGAGTTACAATCGCCGCCAAAATTGCAATGCCCGCCACGACCATCAAGATCTCGAGCAGGGTAAAGCCGTTGGTTTTGCGTTTTGTGTTTTGGTCAATCATCATTATGGTTAGTGTATCATACCCCTTGGCATAGAATCTAAATTTCAAATTCTACGCTTTCATCGACACTCATCATCATCCGTATCGCACTCTTGGTTGTACCCGCCCAATTCTTCGTCCACAATACGGTAGTTCTCGCTGGAAGGGCCCGTACCGCCGTAGCGATTGCTATCGAGCTTCGCTAATAAACTGTTGAGCGTCACTTCATCCGTATCCGTCCGGTTTATAGGGTATTCCACGCGCACAGTGACATCTTTCGTATCCGGTAAGTCTCCGGACGTGATATCAATGCGCCTGGTGAGTCGGCCTTTCGTATCCTCCGAGGAGGCCGGATTCTCGATAAGTGACCACTGGGACGTACTTGTATCAAACGAAAGGGCCTGGCCGTTTCCCGTAGGCACACTGCTCCAGTCTCGAGTGCGAATACTTTTGAGGGCGGTCATCCCCTCGCGCGCCATAGCCTGTGCCTCGTCCCGCGTTTGCGCGGTTTCTGAAGACTGGCGCGCAAAGAGAATCCCCGCAATAATCCCCGACGCAGCCAAAGCAAAAATCGCGCCCGCCAAGAGTACTTCCAGGACACTATAGCCACTTTGGTTGTATGTTATACGAGTATTCATCATTGGTTTTAGTATAGCACAGCATACTCCCCCCGAGGCAAATACGTAGAATGTTATATGAGAAGCACGTGGGGGATAAAGCTTCAGCGAATATGTAACTATCGCTTCGTTTACTTGCTACTTTTCTCCAATTTACGCATTCGATTGTTTTTTAACGTATTCCAAAACTTCTTCGCTTACTTCCCAAACAAACGCTAAGTCTTCGGCACTGTAAGCATGGTCCACCGTTGCAAGCCCTCCAAGATGCTGGCGGTTGCGCAGTTTGCGCACTTCTTGGACTCGTTCGGCCATAGTGTCGGAAAGAAGTTCAAAATGCCCACAGAGATGTACGAGCTGAGCGAGGTTTACGTTTTGGAATTTGAACTTTTGTTGTTTCATGATGTCACTGCCTCGGACAATACGCTCGTTTTCGCTTAGTTGGTAGATATGTTGGTCAATGCGAAATGTCCGTTCCACACCTGCACATTCTTCTTCGGTTTTGTGCTGTTTCAAGTACCATAATAAGAGCGCTTCGATTTGCGAGGCGGTGTGAATAATAATAGTCTTGCGGAAGCTACTTCGTTCGGCTGACGAATATTCGTCAGAAAAAATAAGGAGACTGAGCGTTGTAATATGAGAAGAAACGCGTTCCAAATTTTGGCGAAGAATGGAATCGTCGATAAAATAAAACAAGTTTTGATGCACAGCATTCATATAAGCCAACTCTCTTTAGTATCCGCGCCGCAACGACTTAAGCAGAGCGTAAGCATCCGCCCGTTCTTTTCCTTTTCTTTTCAGAAAATCTTCAAGAGTCTCATCGGGATCAGCATCAAAAGAACGCTGATATTCACTTTGAATTTCTCCCATGGTCGTTTCCAAACGAAGAAGGGGGAGGCCAAACTTATCTTTTTCCATAGAAAAAGCTTATTTCTTGTGGTCAAGATACCGTATTGGATCTATATGGTCAATATGCAGTTGTTAACTCATAGGTAGATTCTAACCACTAAATTCTAACTACTAAATACTATTTCCTTGCTACTTGCTACTTGCTACTTTTTTCTGGCTTCAGGCTTCCGACTCCTCATAGAGGTAAGCCACACATACAACGCCCCCATCGCCGCGAGCCCGACGAGAAACGCGACGAATTTGCCTTGCGTCTGTAACACAAGCGCCGAGCCGCCGAACAGAAGACTCACCGCGTATAGAAAAAGCACGGCTTGGCGCTGACCGAGCCCCCACGCCAGGAGCCGATGATGAAGATGCCTGTTATCAGCCTGAAAAATGGACACCCCGGCTCGCAGTCTCGTCACAATGACAAACCCTGCGTCAATAATGGGAAATGCCAAGACCAAGCCCGCCGTGGCAATTTTTCCGCCGCTCACCATAGCTAAAACGGCCAAAATAAACCCGAGAAACATCGACCCGGGCGTGCCGAGGAATATTCTGGAGGGATGGAAATTAAACCACAAAAAACCGGCATATAGTCCGGCTAACAGGAGAGCAATCAGCGCGATATGCGGTTGCCCGACGGTCGCGGAGAGCGAGAGCGCGGCTAAGATTGAGAACCCGACGACGCCGACCCCTCCGGCGAGACCATCCACGCCATCGAGCCAATTAACGACGTTCATAACTGCAAAAATCCAGATAAACGCTAAAAGATCCGCCGGAAAGATCCATTCGATACCCGCGAGCGTGCCCGTCACCCAATCTAAATTAACCAATCCCATAAAGGGAACCCGAATTTCGTGAATACGAATATCCATCTCCACTACCGCAAGCACAATAATCACTTGCAAGAGAAGCTGCGTATACCACGCTAAATCACGCCGTTCATCGATAATCCCGTATCCCAGTAGGGCAAGCGCTCCGAAGATAATCCCCCCGTAATGACCCTCCCACGTGAGCATATCCAGTCCTTGGAACGAGAAATGAGTGAGTATCCCAAATCCTGCGAGAAACAACGGAATAAGAATGAGACCTCCGATCCGAGGACGCGGCTGGTCATGAATATCTCGAGATCGTTGCCGATCAGGGACGAGATTCCGGCAACCGGGCAGGCGCAGAACCATAAAAAACGCGGCAAGGCTTATCACCAAGGCCGCGAGAAAAGTGAGAACAAATAGCATATACTGAAGAGTTTGGCCAGAAAATCAACTAGTCATTGCAAAATACTAAATACTATATTCTAAATACTATTCCACAACCACCTTCGCCGGCTTCAACACTTTGCCATGAAAGACATATCCGGGTTGCACAACCTTTTTGACGGTGGGCGTATCTGTCTCTTCGCCTTCCGTTTCTTCATCCGTCTCTTCCGTATCTTCTCCATTTGAGGTTTCAACTGCCTCGTGCACCTCCGGGTCAAACGGTTCACCTTGGGGTTTGAGCATCTCTAACCCTTCGTCCTGAAGAATTTCGAGCATCTGACGGTTAATGTAGGTGACGCCTTCTACCCAATTATTATCTTCCAGATCTTCAGGTACATGCTCCAACGCCATGTTAAAGTTATCAAGGAGCGGAATTAAACTCCGCATCAAGTTCTGGTTCGCCTCGGTCACGAGTCGCTCACGCTCTTCCCTGGATTGCTTCTGAAGATTCTCGTAATCAGCAAGAGCGCGCTTCCATCGCCCCTCGTTTTGTTCCTTCTCTTGCTTCAACGCTTTCCATTCTTGCTTGGACACGGTTACCTCTTCCTCCTCGTCTTCGGTATCCGCTTCTTCTTGTGCTTGCTCTCCTCCGTTTTCTTCGGGAGCGCTGGTGGGTTCTTGTTGGTCGGTATCCGATTCGTCTGAAGCTTCGGCCGCCTCTCGCTCTTCGGCGTCTCCGTTGATATCGTCCGTATTTATTTCATCAAGATTGAGCGCCACGTCTTCGGATTGGGAGCCGCCGGTGGCTTCTTCGGTTTCCTGCTGGGCTTCTTGTTTGGCCTGCTGTACGAAGTCTTCACTGTCTTCCATGTTGTCGAGGTTGAGATCAACCTTTTCTGCCTCGGATTCTTTTTCTTGTACCGGTTGTTTTTTTTCCATATGAAGGGGGTTATCTCCTAAGAATATGCTCGATGAGCGCTATATTTTTATTATACGCCATATGCTTGGGACCAATCAAGACGAGGGTGCCTACTTCGCCGTCTATGCGCGGTTTACCGACAATGGTGGAATATTTGTGCATGGAGGGAAGTGGATTTTCACCACCGATATAGAGCTCGTACTCTCTACTGGAGAGGGAGTTTCCGATCTCGTCGAGGTGCTCCTTCATTTCATTCAGGTCGGCAAAGGCGTTTCGGATGACTTCCACGTCCTCCACGTTCGGTTGGCTCACAAAGTACTCCAACCCTTCTTCGAACACCGGATCGCCGGGGAGTTTGCCGAGCGTGGCGGTTTGAGACCAGGCCGCAATATTGAGAAGCATCATCTTTAATTTTACATTCATCTCGCGGAGGCGATTCACCTCAGAAAGCACCTCGTCCGTAACTTGCCGCATAGAAGCATCTCGCGCATCGGGATGTACCATATGGTTCACATATACGCGATAGCCTTGATCGGTCGGCACACGGCCGGCCGAGACATGCGGCTGATACACAAGTCCTTCGGTCTCCAAAGCAAGTAGATCATTGCGAATAGTGGCCGAGGAATACGAAACATCATACCTCGCCTGAATCTGAGCAGAGGCCACCGGTTGAGCCGTCTGCGCATATTCTTCCACCACACATCGTAAGAGATAGTGTCGTCGATCCTTCATATTATCCTTGAAAAATTTTCAAATACACCTCCTTCGGAAGCTTCATCTTGCCGGTATGTTGCATTTTTTTCTTGCCTTCCTTCTGCTTTTCCAAAAGTTTGCGCTTGCGGGTGACGTCCCCTCCGTACAGTTTGGCGGTCACATCCTTTTTGAGAGCGGGAATGGTTTCGCGCGCGAATACCTTGGATCCGACCGCCGCTTGCAGTGCCACCGAAAATTGCTGGCGCGGGAGAAGATCTTTCAGTTTGGTTACAATATCCCGTCCAATATTCTCCGCCTCGTCACGATACACCATCTGCGCGAGCGCGTCTGCCTTTTCACCGGCAATGTAAATGTCCATCTTCACCACATTGGCTTGACGGTACTCGAGGGGCTCGTAATTGAGTGAGGCAAAGCCTGAGGAGACGCTTTTCACCTTCTCGTAAAACTCTCCGATAATTTTAATAAGTTCATATATTCGGTATTCTGAAACATGCCCCGACTTTTTTCGAGGATCGTCATAAGTCCGCCCATATATTCCGTAGGCGTCAACACTTCCGCTCTCACCCACGGCTCCCAGATGGTCTCAATGTGGGACGGATCCGGCAGATCGGAAGGCGTATACACATGAAGGAGCTCGCCATCCGCGGTTTCCACCCGGTAGGAGACGGAAGGCGTCGTCACCACCAAATTCAAATCATACTCGCGCCTGAGGCGTTCGGTAATAATTTCTAAGTGAAGCATCCCGAGGAAGCCGCACCGGAACCCTTTCCCGAGGACTTCTTTGGCTTCTCGCTCGTACGTGAGGGAAGCATCGGCCAACTTCAGGCGCCCGAGGGCGTCTTCGAGCGTGGCAAATTCGTCCGCGTTTTCGGGGAAGATACTCACGAACACCATGGGACGGGGTTCGTGGTACTTGGCGATCGGGATGACCTGATCCCGTTCGGTAAAAGAAACGACTGTATCTCCCACGCGCACTTGTTCCATGTCTTTCAGGCCGGTGGCCAGATACCCGATTTCTCCGGCCGAGAGCGTTTCGGTGGAGATATGATCGGGCGCGAATATGCCTGCCTCCACAACGTGTCCGCGTTGCTCTTTCGCCAATAAATACATGTCTTCATCGCGTTTGATGGAGCCTTCAAACACGCGAACATGCGCGATCACACCTTTATATGGATCGTACGAAGAGTCAAAAATAAGCGCGCGGAACGGATTGTTTTGGAGCGTTGTCACCGTTTGTTCTTCAAGGAAAGAGTTGTTTTGCGGCGGGGGAATTTCCTCCACCACCGCCTGTAAAAGCTGATCCACGCCTTCGCCGGTTTTTCCGGAAACTTCAAAAATATCGTCCTCAGCCACTCCCAGCATGGCCGAAAGTTCCTCTTTCACCTGTTTAGTACGAGCGTGCGGCAGATCAATTTTGTTGACCGCCGGGATGATCACCAAATCCTGTTCTAGGGCCAAATAGATATTCGCCGTGGTTTGGGCCTGAATGCCTTGGGTGGCGTCGACTAACACAATCGTCCCCTCCACCGCAGCGAGACTGCGCGAGACTTCGTAGCTAAAATCAACGTGACCGGGGGTATCAATCAGATTGAACGTAGCCATGTCACTCTGACATCGAGATCGCAGCTGCTCGGGCAACGGATACCGCATGCGCACGGGCTGCATTTTGATCGTTATCCCACGTTCGCGCTCCAGTTCCATGCCATCCAGGAGTTGCGCTTTCATCTGCCGCTCCTCTACCGTCTTGGTCATCTCAATCATGCGATCGGCCAACGTCGACTTTCCGTGATCAATATGCGCGATAATACTAAAGTTTCGAATATGATGCATACCTACTTGCCTTGACTTAGCGCTCGCTTATACTTCTCGAGACCTTGTAACATAACACCTGTTCCGTATGAAACGCAAAACACCGGTTCTTCAGCCACGGAACACGGAACGCCCGTGGAGCGCGCGATTAAGTCATCGATATGACGAACCTGCGCTCCTCCTCCGGTCACCGTAATGCCTTTCTCGATAATGTCGCTGGCGAGTTCGGGCGGCGTGTCCTGAAGGACGTTTTTGATCGTTTGCACGATTTCTTTCAACTCGTTCTGCATAGCGAGGGTAATTTCTTCCGAGGAAATCACCACGTGTTTCGGAAGCCCACTCACCGCCTCGCGTCCATGAATCTCGCGGGTTTCTTCTTCCACGGGCAAGGCGCTTCCCAACTCTTGTTTGAGGGTCTCTCCGGTTTGTTCCCCCACCGCCAACCCGTACTCTTTCTTGAGATACTCCACGATGGCCTCGGTCAGACGATCGCCGGCAACGCGCGCGGACGTATACGACACGATCCCGCCGAGCGCTACCACGCCCACCTCCGTCGTACCGCCACCGATGTCCACCACCATGCTCCCCGAGGGTACCTCAATGGAAACACCGGCTCCCAGAGCGGCTAAAACCGGTTCTTTCGCCACATATGCGTGCTTCCCCCCGACATTTTCCGCAACTTCAATCACCGCACGTTTTTCCGTGGACGTAATAGCGGCGGGCACCGAAATCAGACACTCCGGACCCGAAAACCGCAAACGCGGGCTGACCTGACGGATGAGACACTTAATGAGCGCCTCCGTCATACGGTAATCGGCAATCACGCCGTCGCGAATGGGTTTAACCGCACGTAGACCCTCCGGCGTACGTCCGATCATTTCCCGCGCTTCATGTCCCACCGCGAGCACCCGATTGTCCTCCACATCAACGGCCACCACGGACGGCTCATTCAGCACAATGCCTTGTTTCGGCATATATACCAACGAATTGGCTGTCCCCAAGTCAATCCC
>PXOY01000049.1 GCA_003021915.1 Parcubacteria group bacterium SW_4_49_11 | reverse complement strand
CGTTTGCGGAAGAATACGCGGTCACGAATACTGCACAGCAGGACGGCATAACCCTGAAACCGAAAGACTTACCGTCCGGAACCACCGAGACGTATCTTCTGGAAGTAACACGTTGATATGAGTAACGAGAAACACCAAGACATTCAAGATCCCGGAGCGGGACGGATTGAAGTAACCAATCTGCTCCAAGAGATGGAAAAGGCCTATCTGGACTATTCCATGAGCGTCATCGTGGATCGCGCGCTTCCGGACGTTCGGGACGGATTGAAGCCGGTGCATCGCCGTATTCTCTATTCCATGCACGGACTGAATTTGCGTCCCGATGCTAAGTTCCGGAAGTCGGCGACGATTGTGGGTGAAGTACTCGGAAAATACCACCCGCACGGAGATGTGGCTGTGTACGACGCGCTGGTGCGCATGGCGCAGAACTTTTCGATGCGGTACCGATTGGTCAACGGACAGGGTAACTTCGGTTCCATGGACGGTGATTCGGCCGCAGCCATGCGTTACACCGAGGCCAAAATGATGCCCATTACACAGGAAATGTTGGTGGACATCGAAAAAGATACAGTGGACTTTCAGGATAATTACGATGGTACGCAGAAAGAACCCACCGTGTTACCCGCGCGCATTCCCAATCTGTTGGTGAATGGGATTAGCGGTATCGCCGTAGGGATGGCGACCAACATTCCGCCCCACAACCTCCGAGAGGTAGTTGACGCAACCATTCACTTAATCGATACGCCGGACGCGTCCACCGAAGATTTACTCTCCTATGTCAAAGGACCGGACTTTCCCACCGGCGGAGAGGGGTTTAGAGACACCAACACCGAACATGTCTACGCCTCCGGGCGAGGTCCGATTGTGACCCGCGCGCAAACCGAAATCGTGGAGCGCACCAAGAACGCGTACAATATTGTGGTTACCGAGATGACCTATCAGGTGAACAAGGCGAATTTAGTACAAAAACTTGCTAATTTGGTGAAGGACAAAAAGATTGAAGGCATTCGGGATATTCGAGACGAGTCCGACAAAGAGGGAATCCGGCTGGTAATTGAGCTGAAGTCCGAGGCGTATCCGCAAAAAGTGCTGAACCGACTCTACAAAACCACTGAACTCCAAAAAACATTTCACGTCAACACGCTCGCTCTGTGTGAGGGAATCGAGCCGCGCACGCTGGGGCTCAAACAGGTCCTCACGTACTATCTGGACCATCGGAAGCAAGTCATCACCCGTAAAATTCAGCACGAGCTGAAGAAGGCGCGCGAACGGGAACACATTCTCGAGGGACTGAATAAAGCGCTCGACTTCATCGATCGGGTTATCGAGATCATCCGAGGGTCGCGAACCAAAGAGGAGGCGTTTCATAATCTCATCGAAGAGTTTGCATTTTCGGAAGCGCAGACGCGGGCCATTCTTGACATGCGCCTTCAGACCCTCGCAGGGCTCGAGCGTGAACGGATTTTGAATGAACTCAGGGAGTTGCAAGCGTTTATTGAAGACCTGGAACAGATTTTGGCTGACGATGCGAAAATCCTCGAGGTTATTAAACAGGATTTGGTGTATGTCCGAGATACCTACGGAGATGAGCGTCGTACCTACGTGCACGGAGAACCAGCCAAAGAGTTTGACGAGACGGACTTTATTCCCGATGAAGAAACCATTGTTATTCTCACGCATCAGGGCTATATCAAACGTATGAGTCCCGGCACGTATCGTTCCCAGCATCGGGGCGGCGTGGGTATGTCCGGCATTAAAACGCGCGAGGCGGATTTTGTCTCCACGTTTCTGAATACCACCGCCCACAGTCGGATGCTCTTCTTTACCAATACCGGACGCGTGTTGGAACTGCGGGCTTATGAAATTCCGCAGGGGTCACGCGGCTTTAAAGGGCATTCCATCGTGAATTTCCTCAACCTCTCAAGCAGCGAACAGGTAACCTGTGTGATTACGCCCGATCAAGAAGAGTGCAAATATATTACGACCCTGACGAAGCAAGGGCTCATCAAGAAAACCCCGCTTTCTGCGTTTGACAATATTCGGCAAGGTGGCATCATCGCCCTGAATTTGAAGGAAGGAGATCAACTCCAGGCGGTCGGTTGTGTGCAAGAAAACGAAGATATGCTCGTGTACACCCGCGAGGCTCAAGCTATTCGGTTCTCCGAGGCGGACGCGCGTTCCATGGGGCGCACCGCCGCCGGGGTAAAGGCGATCGAGTTGTCCGGAGAAGACGAAGTGTTGGGGATGGAAATGTTGCCCTCAGACAAAGAAGGCTGGCTCGTCCTCATGACCGAGAAGGGGCACGGCAAGCGAACCGCCTTTACCGAATATCGTCGTCAAAAGCGCGGAGGCAGTGGCATAAAAATGTCGAAAGTTACGGAAAAAACAGGCGGTGTACAAAGCGTTCGCATCGCCGAGGAGGGAGAGAGCAAGCTCCTCGCCATGTCTCAAAACGGCAATGTTATCAAGGTTGATCTGTTCTCGGATGTCCCTGAGCTCGGGCGGAATACCCAAGGGGTACGCTTGATGAAGTTAGGGAGCGACGATACCGTGGCTTCCATAACCCTGACCGATGAGACCGAGGACGAAGAGGCAGAAGAGTAATGAGCTCTGAGTTTTGACGAACCTCTGTTAAGAGGGTATACTACACATACAAGACTGGAAACAAAAGGCCATGCAAAACGAAACATTTTACGCGCCCCGAGACTTTGTCTCCGATTTTGATCTTGAGCCCGGCTCGTATGTAGCGGACTTTGGAAGTGGGTCCGGCGAGTTTGCTATTGAAGTCGCGCGCCAGGTCGGGCATGAAGGGCGGGGGTATGCGTTTGATATCCGTACGGCGGCGTTGCAAACGCTCAAAGGAAAAGCGCGTTCCCGCGGGTTTAAAAATATTCGTCCGATTCGGGCTGATTTGGAAGAGGAACACGGGTCCGGACTGCCGGATCAGTACGTGGATGTGGTTCTCATTCACAACATTATTTTCCAAGTTCCAGATAAGGCAGCGCTCCTTGCGGAGGCAAAGCGCGTCCTCAAACCCGAAGGACGCGTGTTGGCGGTGGAATGGACGAAACACAGTCCGATTGGTCCGCCCAAACAAGATCGCATTGGAAAAGACGACTTAATTGCTCTGTTTGAAGCAGAGGGAATTGCTTACGTGCAAGCCCTCGCCAGCGGAGATTATCACTACAGCGTGCTATTTAAGAAAGCGGTATGAATACCATTTTAGGAAATAAAAAGAATTTAGCCATTGTTGGAGGAGGAGTCATCGCCTTAATTGTAGCTCTGTTGTATTTTGGATTTCGTGGCATAGACTTTAATCTTCTCCAGGAGGAGGGGAATCAGCTCGAGGCAGACATTATGATGTGGGGCGTATGGGATGAGTCTGGTTTGATGCAGGAGTATGAAGAGGCGTTTAACCAGAAGTATCCGAATGTTTCGATCACGTATCGGAAGCAAACCATCGAAAACTACGAACAACAGTTAACCGACGCTTTGGCTGAAAATCGGGGACCGGATATTTTTGCCATGCATCACACATGGCTTAACAAGCACAAGGGCAAAATGCAACCTGTTCCTGAAAACGTGATGACCGAAAAAGCGTATCGCCAGCGTTTTCTCGATGTCGTGGAAAAAGACTTTATCAGCTCGGAAGGAAAAGTGTATGGGTTTCCGCTCTACACGGACAGTCTTGCGCTCTACTACAACCGAGATATGTTTGATAACGCGCGCATCGTGAATCCGCCGGAGACGTGGCGAGATTTCCAAGACACGACGAAAAAATTGACCAAGATAGATAGCAACGGTCGTATCACGCAAGCAGGAGCCACGCTCGGTACCGTAGACAATATCAATCGGGCGCAAGATATCCTCGCGGTTCTCATGGAGCAAAACCTTGCTCAACGTAGCAGAACCATGCCCAAATTTAACAATAAGGCCGGTCAACGAGCGTTAGCGTTCTATACCGACTTTGCGAATCCACGCAAGACCGTGTATAGCTGGAACAAAAATCAAAACTACTCGGTAGACGCCTTCGCGGAAGGGAAAGCGGCGATGACTGTGGGGTATTCGTATCTGGTGGACCGTATAAAATCCAAATCACCGCGCCTGAATTTTGAGGTGGCTGCGTTGCCTCAGATCTCGCCTGATAAGAACGTGGCCAATTATACCAACTATTGGGGCTATACCGTGAGTTCGCAAGCAAATGAGCGAGAAGCGCGCGCGAGCTATCTGTTTTTGAAGTTTTTGACCAACAAAGAGAATAGTCAAAAATATTTCCTGGAAACGAACCGTCCGACGCCTCGCCGAGATTTAATTGAAAAACAATCTCAAGATTTGCAATACGGCGTATTCGCCAAGCAGCTGCTCAATATCGAGACGTGGGATCAGCCGGATAATACGGAAGTGGACAAAATTCTCGGGACGATGATTAAAGCGGTGAACAACAATGAAACGAGGCCCGAAGACGCCGTGGAAAATGCCTCGTTCAAAGTTCAAGCGCTTCAAAAAGAAAATAATTAGGAATATGTTGTCTGTAACCAGTCCAAACCATACGTGTATCGCACATATTCGATCATATCTGCAACGGTTCCTCGGCCTCCTGTTTGTTGGGGGGCTCCTCTTCGGGCCGCATACAATTTTACGCGTTGAAGCGCAAGAAGGTGGAGGAGGTCCGGTCACCACGGGGCTTCAGAACATTATGAATCCACTCCCCGCGAGTATGACCGAAGGGACCATAGCCACATTTGTGATCACTATTATTAACTGGTTTTTGGGGATTTTAGGTATTGTGTTTTTGATAATTGTACTGTACGCCGGATTTAAGTATATGATTGCGCAGGCGCCTCAGGGAGCGCAAGAAGCACGAACGCTCCTTACCAATGCGGTGATTGGCCTGGTAATTATCTTCGGGGCCTACTTAATTACGCAGTATGTGGCCGGAGCATTTGTCTCATGATACGTTAACTTTAGGGATATGAGCATTATACAGCACGTGTGCACAAAACTGATCAAGGGAGCCATAGCAGCTTGGGCCGTGGTATCGCCTCCTGCGGTATACGCCCAAGGAGGGGGCGCCACCATTGAGATGCCCGGCCCGCTTTCGTTACCGAGCGCGTCCGGGTTGAATCTCGCGACCGGTGATTTGGCGGAATTTATTGTGGCGATTATTAACGCTGCTTTAGGATTGCTCGGAATTGTCGTCATTATTTTGTTTTTGTATAACGCGTTTAAGTACATGACTGCCGGCGGCAATTCCGGGCAAGTACAAGAGGCTCAGAGCGGCATGGTTAATACCGTAATCGGTCTTCTGATCATTGCCGGAGCATGGGTGGTTTCCAACTTTTTACTGGATTTGGTCACCCCGTAAAGCCTACTTGTCCACATAGAAGTTGTTCACAGTACAGGGTAGGTATGATACAAAGAGAATGTAAAAAATAATAGAACATAATATGCTAAACCCTATGTCGAAAAAGCAGTCTTTGTTTACAGCTCTAATGCTGTTTGTAACAGCGGTTCTCGTTAGTGGTACATTCGGCGTAATGACCTCCGACGTAGCCGCACAAAGCACTCAGGCCCCGAACTCAGGAGAAGTCGGATCGGGCAACGAGCCCACGCAACCAGCAGGTGCGCTTCCGTCCGACCTCAATATTTTCCAAGGCACGGGAGACAGCCTTATTGACACAATCGTCACCATTGTAAACCTCTTCCTGTCTCTTATTGGTGTCGCGTTGGTTCTGTATCTTCTGTACGGCGGCGTGCGTTACGCCTTCGCCGGAGGGAACGAAACAGCCCCCAGCGAAGCCACCAGTATTATTACCAATGCCATCATCGGCATTATCATCATCGCATTGGTCTATGTCTTGGCCAATTTCTTGTTAAGTCTTATCGTACCCGCCGGCGGCGCCGGAGGTGGAGGCTAATCCAAAGAAGGTATACCAAAGAGAAGAGCGGGAGGGAGGCTCAGTCTTCTTCCCCTCTTTCTTACACTGAGGAAAAACGATACGTATGAACAAATATTCCCGTTTGACAGCATTGGTTGCTCCATTCGTAACGCAGATTGCCTTTCTGTCATTCGCTGAGGCGCAAGAGGGGTTTCAAAGTCCGGAACAAGAGCCGTATGAACCGGGCGCGTTACCTTCCGGTTTGGGCATCAGTTCCAATGCGAGTATTATTGACTTTATTGCGGCGATTATCAATATCTTTCTCTCTCTCGTGGGGCTGATATTGATTCTTATTTTTCTGTATGGTGCAGTGCAGTATATGACCGCTGGAAGTGATAAAACCCAGGTGGAGAATGCGCAGAATATTTTGCAGAACGCGGTTATTGGGAGTATTCTGTTGGCGTTGGTATATGTATTCGCCAACTTTCTTCTTACCATTGTGGCGGCGGGGTAACCTATATAAACCTATATACCTAAATATGTCTCAAACTGTGCGAATACTTGCTATGACGCTCTGTGTATTGTTCACAGGAGGAGTGTGGATATTGCCGTTTGACGTGAGTGCCAATCATAATACCCACAGCCCAAATGCAGGCGTTCCGACAGACGAGGGCCAGCTGGCGCAGGAGGATGAGGGGTTGCCTGATGGCCCGCGGTCTCCTAATACTGGCGACGACGACGAAGGAGGAGGTGGTGGTGAATCAGACGGAGGAGAAGGGGACTCCGGTGCTACCGGCGGAGACGAGGGCGGAGGCGGTGAGGGTGAAGGTGGCTCAGGTTCCGTTTCCGCCTCACCGGAATCAATTGCTTTCGAGAATCCGCTGAGTGCTTCTTCCATTCCGGAGCTCGTCGCCAGCCTTGTGAGAGGCGTACTGGGACTGTTAGCAACCGCCGCGTTAATCATTATTATTTACGCCGGACTCAAATACATGACCACGTTAGATAACCCGTCCGAGGCGAAGAAAAACATAAAAATTATTACCAACGCCGTCATTGGTCTCATTATCATTATGGGCGCCTTCTTCATTGTCCAGTACGTGATCAGCGCGCTGGTAAGTTAAAACCTCCACACGCGAAGTGCGGAGGTTGGGACACATGTGGTTAGAAAGCATTCTCTTCCAGCAGGAGTTGGGGAGGCTTAAATTGTGTGCCGAATCTTCCGCCCGGCGAAAACATTCTCGCCTTTCCTCCTTTCGGAGAGGACCGGCGATACGTAATTTCCGTACCGGGCTCAACCCGTACGGCAACCCCGTTATCATCCCGGACATACACCGTTTCGGTTTGCCCGCGTCTATCTACCGACTTCTTAGCGTCAGTAGAACCGCACCGAAC
>PXOY01000048.1 GCA_003021915.1 Parcubacteria group bacterium SW_4_49_11 | reverse complement strand
TAGCAAGAAAAGAGAAGCCAGGAGCCTGAAGCGAGCAAAATTTGATATACGATAGATACATGTGCTCTTCGAGCACGATATACAGTTGATATACGGTTGTTTTTCCTCCTTTTAAGGAGGAAACACCTGTTAGGGAATGGAGGTTACCTTATTATATAGCATTTTGATAGGTCATAAAGAACTTTTGAGATACGCTCTATAGTCTTATTTACTTGCTACTATTCAACAACTGTATCCACCGTATATCGAGCCGACAGGCTCATATATCAACCATATATCTATTCATATCGGCTTCCGGCTTCTCAAATACCTGCTACGAGCTACTTTCCATGGGATGCTCGCACCAACTGTCCGGCGCCGAGGAGGGAACTGTTCGGCACATAGACAAAGCGAATGGCCGACGAGGGAACATCGAGAAGTTTGAGCGTGCGGGTAATGGTTTGCCGGTATTTCCACCCTTCCCAAAATAGGCTTCCTTCCATGATAAACGTTGTGTGCTCACGCCCTCGGAAATGAAAGAGGGCGGCCATTTGACACGCGGCCAGGCGAGCGGAGCGGCGCATCAGGCGACGAGCAATATCTTGGAAGAACTGGTCGCCGTTTTCGGCCAATTCGGAGAGTTGTGCGGCATCAGAGATCGGCTCTCCGTCCAGAGAGCTGTGTTCTTTTACAAATATATTATAATGCCAGGGTAAAAATGCGCCGGCGACTTCTTTTTCAAACTGTTGTTCTCCGGACGTGTCACTTTCCGCGTCGACGCGCTTACCGGTTTCTGTCTGCGGAAAGTCGGAAAAGTTGCCGGATTCCAGATTGATGACGCGCTCGTCTTCTAAAAAGGCGAAGTTCATACCCGTACCGATGACCCCTCCTACGGGGTGTTCTTTGTGTGTGTGTTGACGTCCCGCTAACAGGAGAGAGGTGGTATCGTGGGCACATGTGACGGAGAGGGGATACTCGCGCGTGGGATTGAGGTAATCTTCAATCTCTTGGCCCACCGGTTGCCCCAGTAATCCCTCTAACTGATGATGTTTGACGCTCCGAAGGGCGGTTCCGTCCAGGCGATTGTCTCTGACGAAAGCTTGGATCGGAAAGGAATAGTTGAGGGCCAAAACGGAAATGTCACCTTCGATATAGGTTTCAATTAAAGAAAGAAACGTTTGGCGGGTTTCTAAAAGCGGAAGCTCGCATTCGCGGGTTTCGTCAATGACAAGTTCTCCATTGGTAAAACGGGCGCGCGCACTTTGAAACGTCGTTCCGCCGACAACCATAATCTGAAACGCTTCTCCATCTTCTACGAGCGTTTGGGGAGGAAGCGGATTGGGAATGGAAGACACGCCCTGGCTCATTTCTCCGGGACGCGCGCCTTCTATGGCGTGAAGAAGGTTTTGGGTAATCGATTTCAGTTCGCCGTCGGTATAGCTTTCGGGAAGAACAGGCATACGTAGTTCACGTTAGATAGTACTTTTGTTTGAGCTCGGTGCTTCGTTCTTCTTCTTTGGCATCCAAAATTTCGTCCGTGGCACGTTTGAGCTCGTCCGGATCACGATCCTTTAGTTCTTGAGCGCGGTTCAGGAGATACTCACGTGTGTTATGCTCCGGATTTTCGAGGACCGAAACGAGGAGCGCATTTTGGAGAGCTCCCACGATGGGCCCCGGTGTCAAGTTAAGGTGTTCAATGAGTTCTGTCCCATCTACGGCGAGCATCGAAACACTTAACGGCTGTTGCATCACCCGTTCGGTCATGTATTCGAAATGGCGCAGACGGTAGGGGCGTGCTTTCGGAGTTCCGCTTCCGATTCGGTCGCACTGGCGGAGTTTAATCAGGTCTGCGATATTGTCTTGGCCCACTTTGCGTACGAGGCGTCGGACCGAACTCTCGGTCACTTCGCCCACGTCGTAGTAGAACATATGATATCTGACGAGTTTGGAAACTTTGGCTCGGAATTTTTTGGAGTAGGCGAGACGAGAAAGCATTTCATACGAGAGACTCGCGCCTTCCACTTCATGTCCGTGGAAGGTACAGTGGTAACCCTCGCCCGCTTTCCGGCCATGCGAATGGTTAGATCCCAGTTTTGATCCGCCGCGTACTGGAGGCTGCGGATATTATGTTCCCAAACGGTGTAAATGTGGTGTTTGTTTTGTCCGCATTCGATGCCTTCGCGAAGTTCGGGCATGATATACGTAAGAAGCCCCGCTTCCTCCAGAAGTCGCATACCGCGCACAGGCGTGTCGCTGAGGAGGAGCTTGTTGAATTCTTCCTGAATGCGCTCGGCGGAAATGTGGCTCAGGTTGTCTGCATTCCGCTGGATGGCGTCCCAGGTGTGTTCTGCGATCGAAAAGTCCAGTTGGCAGGCGAACCGGATGGCGCGCAACAGACGCAGCGCATCTTCGCGGAAGCGGTCTTCGGGTTCGTTGACGGTGCGAATGAGCCCGCGTTCCAAATCAGCGTATCCGTCAAAGGGATCCACGAGACTGCCGTTCGGGTGCAGGGCAATGGCGTTAATGGTGAAGTCTCGTCGGGCAAGATCTTCAGTAACGGAAGCAACGAACGAGACATGTTTGGGGCGGCGAGCATCCTCGTAGGCCTCTTCACTGCGGTAGGTGGTCACTTCCACGAGTTCCGTTTCTTCTTCGGAAGGGCGATATTTAACGCCCACCGTGCCAAATTCATTCTGATAGACCGAGTCCGGAAATAATTCTTGGACAATTTCGGGGGTGGCGTTCGTGGTTAAATCCCAATCTTTCGGCTCGCGATCTGCGAGTACGTCACGTACACTTCCCCCCACAAGATACGCTTCGTATCCATTTTCTATAAGCGTGTGAGCGATGGTACTAACGTGAGCGGGGATTTCCTTCATACGCCTTCATTATAATACATGAGAGAGTGAGAATCTAGTATTGAGTAGCAAGTAGCACGTAGCAAGTAGCAGGTATTTGAAAAGCCGGAAGCCGATATGAATAGATATATGGTTGATATATGAGCCTGTCGGCTCGATATACGGTGGATATACAGTTGTTGAATAGTAGCAAGTAAATAAGACTATAAAGCGTATCTCAAAAGTTCTTTATGACCTATCAAAATGCTATATAATAAGGTAACCTCCATTCCCTAACGGGTGTTTTCTCCTTAAAAGGAGGAAAACAGGTTGTGTCTTCCTCTTTTTAAAGAGGAAGGGCCCCGAAGGGGGATGGAGTTTTGCCTACTTTTGTAATACGCTCTAGTAAATCGTTCAACGCCAGTAATGCTTGAACTAAAATGCAGTCCCAACGAAAATAGGCCTCCGTCAGGAGGTCGCAAAAAACAGAATGTTTTTTTGAGTGCCCGTGAGCAGTGTTTCACCGCCAGCGGGATGTTGCTATTGGCAGTCCCCAGGAAATAGGAAGCCGTTAGGCTTCCGTAAAAACCGAAGGTTTTTACGTGACCGTAGTAA
>PXOY01000047.1 GCA_003021915.1 Parcubacteria group bacterium SW_4_49_11 | reverse complement strand
GGGCTCGTAGGCGTCCACTTCCGGCAGTTCGACCGGGAGTTGATCCTCGGGTACCGGCATTTCGCCGCATTCCTCGCAATATACAATCGGAATGGGCTCACCCCAGTAGCGTTGGCGAGAGAACACCCAGTCGCGCATTTTATAGTTAATATCTTTTTTCCCTAGGTTATGTTCTTCTAAGTAGTTTGTCAGAGAAGAGATGGCTTCTGTGGAGGACATACCTGTCCATTCTCCGGACTGTAGGAGCTCTCCGTATTCGGTGTAGGGGAGCTCCGGAACATCGCCGTGGTGGGGCTTGATAACCGGCGTAATGGATAGCTTGAAGCGTCGGGCGAATTCGTAGTCCCGCTCGTCATGCGCGGGTACCGCCATAATCGCGCCTGTGCCGTAGTCCATCAGCACATAATCGGCTACGAACACCGGGAGGTACGCCTGGGTAAGGGGATGTACGAGAAAGACGTCTTTCATCTGCACACCTGTCTTTTCCGTCTTGGTTTGACGCTCGCGATCGGTTTGGCGTTGAGNNGGACCGGGTCAGCGCCGTCTGCGATAATACTGAGCGCCTTCACTTCGTCGGGGTTGGTGCTGTCTGCCAGTAACTGGGAAACGGCCGGATGTTCCGGAGCGAGCACCATATAGGTGGCACCGTAGATGGTGTCAGGGCGGGTGGTAAACGCTTCAATGGTCGCGGTCTCGTCCGGCGTGGAAAAGTAAATACGCGCTCCCTCACTTCGCCCGATCCAGTTGCGTTGTTGCGTTTTGATCTCTTCCAGATAATCTACTTCATCAAGGCCCTCTAACAGACGGTCCGCGTATTCGGTGATCGCGAGCATCCACTGCTTCATGGGCATCTTTTCCACCGGTTCGCCGGTCTGAATCGATTTGCCATCCGAGACTTCTTCCGCCGCCAGCGTAATTTGAGAATTCGGACACCAGTAGACGGGGACTTCGTCTTTATACGCGAGGTTTTGATGATAGAACTGTAAAAAGAGCCATTGCGTCCATTTGTAGTAGTCGGGATCGGTCGTGTTGATTTCCCGACTCCAGTCGAACGAAAGCCCCATGGGAGCGAGCTGTTGTTTGAAGTTGTCGATATTTTCTTTGGTTGCTTGTTGCGGAGAAATCCCGTGTTTGAGTGCGTAATTTTCCGTGGGAAGACCGAACGCGTCCCATCCCATAGGGTAGAGAACATCGTAACCCTGCATCCGTGACCTGCGCGCCATAATATCGAGTGCTACGTAACTGCGTAGGTGACCTACGTGAAGGCCGGAGCCGGAGGGGAACGGGAATTCGGCGAGGATGTAACGCTTTTCTGTTTCGGCGGACTCGCCAGCGCGGTAGTTCACGTATCCGCTGTTCCATTTCTCAATCCATTTGCGTTCGATCTCTTGATGTGGATAAGGCATAGGGTTGTCGTTATATTCGAGGCTATGATACTCTAAATATAATCCTAAAAAAGATTGCTTCAAATGTAAACAAAAACATATGAAAACGTTTTATCGCCATCTTAAACAGACGATGAATGTTCCTTTGGTTATCGTAGTAACAGTTATTTCCGTCTTAGCCGTAGGCTGGGGCGTAGTGGTCGGTGCAGCCTGGGGAGAAAAAATCCAGACAGCGCGTGAGCGTGAAGAGCAAAGGCTTACATACAACGATCTCCTCCCGGACGGAGGTGAGTTAACGCGCGGACGTACGGTGCACGGAGAGTTTGATACGTTAAACCAAAACTGGATATACATGAAGCTTGCGACGACCGGCAAGCGCGTACCCGTTTATGTGGGAGAAGAGACACCCGTGGCAAAACTTACGGCGCGTGATCCCCAAACAGTACGAGAAGAATACCTCCAATTTGAACGCCAACTTCAACAAGAGGAGAGCCGCCCCACACCGCCTGATACGTTTGAGCGAGAGGAAAATTACTCGTTGAGCCAAGCTTCACAAGGCATGCGCCTCCGCGTGACGCCAAAGGGAGATCCCTTAGGTAAACGTGCCATTGAAGCGCGTGCTGTAGAAGTTATCACCAACCCTGCGCAAGCTCGGCGGATTGAACAACTGCGAAAGCAACCCCTTGATGCGACGGATGAGGCAAGCTCCTCGTCGAATCCCGAATTATAACAATATAACTATAGCTATCTATGAACCGTAAGAAACAGCAAACGCGTACTTCCAGATCGCTATTTTCGTTCGGAACATACGCAGCACTCTTGGTTATTGTGGCGGTGGCTTTCGTCGGTATGTTTCAGACCGAGCGCGCGCGTTCGTTTGAAGACAATCCGCAAAATCCGCCCAATAATAACGCCACGTTGCCGATTAATGTAAGTGACAGGGAACAAGCGAAACAGGGCGAACTCCTGGTAGGGGAAGGCGCTCCACCTCAAAACGCCCTCGATGTAAGTGGTGATGCTCATATCGAAGGTAATAAGGATTCCGGTACAGCAGGAGAAAGCGCGACTTTAGATCTCGCTGTTGATGATAACGACTCAGGAGTCAATATGCCCTCCGATGGCACCTTAACCTTATGGACCAATAATTCAGAGGAGATGCGTATCCAGTCGAACGGCAACGTCGGCATGCGTTAGATGTGGCAGGTGATGTGCATATCGAGGGCAATAATAATTCCGGTACAGCAGGAGAAAACGCGACTCTGGATCTCGCTGTTGATGATCATGATTCAGGAGTGAATATGCCTACCGATGGTACGTTAACCTTATGGACAAATAACTCAGAGGAAGTGCGTATTCAGTCGGATGGTGACGTCGGCCTTGGGACGACCGATCCGTCGAATCAGTTAACGGTCTCCGGAGACGCGAATGTAACCGATAACCTGGGCACGGACGGAGCCGATAGCCCAAGCATACCACTCGCCGTGGGAGACAATGACACCGGTCTTGAAAATCCGAGTTCGGATGAACTTAGTCTTACCACGGGCGGCACGGAGCACGTGCGCGTAGGATCGGACGGTCGCGTAGGACTTGGAACCGATAGTCCCGATCGACGCCTGGACGTAGACGGCAACGCCAGAATAGGAAACAGTCTGTTTGTTAATGATGATGTCTATGCCAATGACTACTACCTCGAAGACGAAGGAGAGTGGGTGAGTGATTTGACCGATGACATGGTATGTGAGGTTTGTATAAAATCAGTGAAAGACGATGACGGTGACGCTGTGGATGAAGAATGTAGTTCTAGCGATGATGGTTCATATTCAAGTAAGTCTACCGTCCCGGATAGTACGGTCGCTAAAGGTTCCCAGATCAGAATTCAATGTCGAAAAGAGTAAAGAGTGGTATAAAAGGTTTCCCATTAGAATGTATGGTATGAAGCCCGTATCCTGTACTCCGCTAAAAGGAAACGTAACCATTCCTTTTCAAGAAGAGAGAGGCAATTGACCCTCAACTTTGATAATTATCTGGGCTTTAGAGTGGGAACAAATACATTCGACTTGAGCTAGCAAACAATTCTCAAACGAAATCTTTCCTATTTTCAAATATAACCGATATTCGTAACGTCTAAATACTTAAGAATAAGTAATATACCTTTCTACACTATCACCGCTAATCGTTTGATGCGCGGAACAATTGTGCTCAGGAGAGGACTTGAACCTCCACGGGATACGGATCCCACAAGCGCCTCATGCTTGCGCGTCTACCAATTCCGCCACCTGAGCGTCCTAGTCATACTTTATCGTATGACGGCGTTTTACGCAATGTAGCGACAATGTATTTATTTCCCAACTGAACTCGGTTGTTCTTGCTCGCTTTCTTTCGGTTGGCGTTCTTTAAGGCGATATTTCTTGCCCACCGCGCCGCGTAGATAGTAAAGCTTAGAGCGGCGTACTTTGTGATGCTTGGTTACTTCAATTTTGGCGATGTTGGGGGAGTGTACGGGGAAAATACGCTCCACGCCCACACCGAAGGATTTTTTTCGGACCGTAAAGGTCGCGGAAATATCCGAATCTTTGTGCTTGCGGATAACGGTTCCTTCAAACACCTGAATACGTTCTTTCTCTCCTTCCTTAATACGCTGGTGAACACGAACGGTATCCCCCACCTGAACCGGGTTAACGTGACGCTTTTCTGCGATATCCATACTACACGAATTTTATCTAAATTTTGATTGTAAAGGAAAAGCACTCAAAAGTCAAATACGCGCACATACTAGACGTAGCGGAGGGAAATGAGAAGCCTGAAAAATTGATACACGGTGGATATATGAGCCTTACGGCTCGATATATGTTCTCTTCGAGCACGATATACGGTTGTGAACCGGTAGCACGTAGTAAGTAGCAAATGCTTGGAGAAAGGCTTTTTCCAAATGCGTCAACGCCTTCCGGTAGTCTTCCGTAAGCGACGCGTATTTACTCATAGACGAGAGGTTCTGTGTGTTGCGTCATGACTTGGTACTTTTTCGGCTCCACGGTGTGCATATCCACCACGTCAATCTTTTGCAGATACGGGAGATCTTCCAGCGCGTCTTGGATATCCATCATCATCGCGCCGGGGATGCGTTCGGGGCCTTCTATACCGATATCAATATCCGAGCGTTCAGTGGCATTCCCCGCGGCTCGAGATCCGAACACAAACACCTCATACTCCGAGAGATCGAGATACGTCCCCATTATCTCTCGAATACGCGCTTTAAGATTGTGCTCGTTAAGTCGTCCCCATTTCATATGAG
>PXOY01000046.1 GCA_003021915.1 Parcubacteria group bacterium SW_4_49_11 | reverse complement strand
CTCTGGTCGTGCCAGGTTTCTATATAACAGTTGTTGCTCCCGCAAAAGCTGTTGATTGTTTGCGTGTCCAACGCGCCGTTCTCGTCAAATTCAATTTTTTGCGTCGAATCATCTAAGGCGTTACGCACAGTTATTGCCGGTCCGGCGTAGCCCGCGCGCAAGCGCCGCACACTGTACGCCACCGCGGCAAACGGATATTTATCCAACACGTAATCAGACGTATACCCCGCCGCAATTACGTCCTCGGACGCTTCCACTTGATTGGCACTCACTCGCACCCTATCATTTTGCTTGGACACCACATATTCACTCCCCGTTCCGTCCGCTTGCGGATCTTCGGGAATTGCGGCCACGTACTCAGGGCTTAAGTCATCGGTTAAGTTAATGCAGCTGCTGTCACTCACGCCGTCGGCACAGATTTCTTCGGCGCTGTTGGCGCTCATGCTTGCAACTTCGCTCGGCCACTCTCCGTCGTTGTCTATGTTGTACTGCCGGATTGCATCATGGAGCGTATCAACCTCGCTTTGCCGCTCAGTATCACGTACTTTGGCCAGCTGCTCGTTAGGGTTAATGGCCACAATTACAATCGCGGCCAAAATGCCAACGGCCGCCACCACCAGTAAAATTTCGAGTAAAGTAAAGCCGAATTTTTTATGTTTCATATACTAAGTGTAGTGTAGCAGACAGCGGACAAGAATAGCAAATACCAGTGTGGATTTCGATTTACCACGGTCACTGAAGACACCGGAGGCTTTCTCTCGGCCTCTTACGAGGCCTATCTTCCAACAGAAGGGACTGCCGATGGCAAAGTACGTACATGTGTCTAGGAGGGAAACACAGCAAGGTACACCTACATGGTCACGTGCCAGTAGCAAAGTACAACCATATATCGCGCCATTAGGCGCACGTCTCGACTATTCTAAATACTAAATTCTAACTACTAAATACTATTTCCTTGCTACCTGCTACTTACTACTTGCTACTCATCGCATCCGGCTTCGGGCTTCTGGATTCCGGCTTCTCCTCAAATAATCACCGTAAGGAATCGTAATCCCGGACAATAATCTGCGACTCGATTTGACGCATAGTTTCCAGGACAACCGAGACAACAATCAGAAGCGCGGTTCCGCCAATGGTAATATTAAGATCCGTAGCTGTTACGTCATCCACGACACGTGGTAATACAGCAATGAGTCCAAGCCCGGTTGCTCCGATAGCCACAATGCGACGAGAAAGATACTGCAGATACTGTTCGGTCTGCTCTCCCGGACGGAGCCCCGGAATAAACCCTCCTTGTTTTTGAAGATTATCGGCAATGCGGTTCGGCTCAAAAATCAACTGGGTATAGAAGAAGGTAAACCCAAAGACCAAGAGGAAGTACGTAATATCATAAAAGAACGGATTCGCGTATAACTGTTCGACAAATTGCGCAGCCTGCGAAACCGTATCATTATTCACTCCCACGAGAAAACGAGCTATGGTTTGCGGAAAAATCATCAGAGAAATTCCGAAAATGATCGGAATAATACCTCCTTGATTGACGCGCAACGGAAGATACGTGCTTACGTTGGCGTTGGAGACGTTACCGCGCGCTTGTTTACTGTATGAAATGGGAATATTGCGTTGCGCTTGGGTGATCTGAATTACGAAGTAAATTGCTATAATCCCGAAGATACCCACTCCCGCGTAGAGCGGCAAGTTACTCGAGTCAAAGTTGACGATGAACTGACTCGCTTGCTGAGGAACACTGGAGATAATCCCGGCAAAAATGAGCATGGAAATACCATTCCCGATATTTTTACTGGTGATCAATTCTCCGAGCCACATCAAGACGGTTGTTCCCGCCACAATCATGAGAATACTGACTACGACTTCAAAATTGGAACCTTGTTCAATCGCTCCTTGCTGACGAAGCAAAGAGGTAAATCCGACGGCCTGCATCAAAGAAATGGGCACCATTAACATGCGCGTATACTGCATGAATTTTTGACGTCCCTGCTCTCCTTCTTCCTTATAGAGCGTATAGAGACGAGGCACTACCAAGGTCAGTAACTGCATGATAATGGAGGCGGTGATAAACGGACTCAACCCAATCATGACAATGGACAGATTGGATAGTCCGCCACCGGCAAAGATGTCGACAAATCCAAGAAAATCGTTGGATTGGAAAAGCTGTTGAATACGATTCAGATTCACGCCCGGAACCGGAATGGCGGCGAGAAGACGAAACAATACAAGAACGCCGAATACAAAGAATATTTTGTTGCGCAGTTCCGGAATTTTAAAAACGTATAACCAACGAGACATAATATGAGGGTATATCTATTTTGTATACGCGCGTGTTAGGACACGGAATATTGGTTCCAAACGGATTTGGAAACTTGAACATCTTGAAAGCGAAATCGTTTCTGAGACGAACCACGACCCAAAATTTTCACTTCGTAAACCGTTTTCGGAATGAGGCCCTTTTCATAGAGAGCATTCACACTCACCTCATCACCATCATTAAAGTGAGTATCCAAATCTTCAATGTTGATTGCCCGTCGCCACTTATTCATGTTACGGGACGGGACATTATTTCCTTCTCCCCGAAGTTTGTGAACGATTTTATCTCCCTTTCCGGCCAGCGTCGGACCACCACCGGAAAAGAACGCTAATTCCGAAACACCGGCTCGTGCTCGCTGTCCTTTGATACCGCGACCGGAGTAGGTACCGCGTTTACGCGTCCCCCGTCCGATACGTTTGCGTTCCTTTCGCTTATGCTTCGGTTGAAGATCGTGCATTTTCATACCCTTGCGTCGTTACTAACGCTCGTATGGTGGCTTGAGCGTTATTTAGCTTATTATTACTCCCCAGCATTTTCGAGGTCACGTTTCGAATGCCGGCAAGATCAAAGACGGTTCGCACCGCTCCGCCGGCGACAATACCGTGTCCCTCCGGAGCCGGTTTCACCAGCACGCGCGCTCCACCGAATTTGGCTTCCGTATCCATATCTACTGTGCCACTGGAGGTAGGCACAAACACCATGTTTTTAACCGCGCTGTTATATGCCTTTTCCACAGCCGCGCTGGTGTCACTGCCTTTGCTCGTTCCTACACCGACATTTCCTTGTTGATCGCCAACTACGACAGTGGCCCGAAACGAAAACCGTCTACCTCCCGCCATCACACGTGTAACGCGCGCGATATCAATGACTCGATGTTCATACTGTTTACGATCTTTCCCTTTCGCCATATAGGTTCCTTATTTAAAACTTCAACCCCGCTTCTCGGGCCGCGTCAGCAAGCGCGGCGAGGTTTCCTTCGTACTGATGGCTCCCGCGATCAAATACGACGCGCTTCACTCCTTGCTCTTGCGCCCGCTCGGCAATGGTCGTACCGACTGTTCGAGCCACCTCCGTATTGACATTTTTCTCCGGTGCGATTGACTTACTATGCACTCCCACCATCGTTACACCGTTCAGATCGTCAATCAGCTGACAATACACGTACCGGTTGCTACGAAAAACCGAAAGCCGCGGTTTACCGGAGGTTCCAATAATCCCTCCACGCGCTCGGTGTCGCCGGAGATTCTGTCGCTGTCGCTTTAATTGCAGTTCTTTCATAGACCCATCTTATTTACGAAGCCGTTTTACCTTCCTTAATCTGAACCTTTTCATTCGCGTAACGAATACCTTTTCCTTTATACGGTTCCGGAGGACGCTTCGAGCGGATATCGGCCGCTACCTGTCCGACCGCTTGCTTATCGATACCGCTCACCGTAATCTCATTCTTTTCCACGGCAAAATCAATACCTTCAGGGGCTTCCACTCTTACTTCATGGGAATATCCCAAATGTAGAGAAAGCGTATTATCTCCCTCCAACTGAGCTCGATATCCGACACCTTCCACCTGGAGCTTCTTGGAATATCCTTCGGACACTCCTTCCACGATATTGGCAACCAGTGATCGGTATAGTCCCCAGTAGGCTTTCATTTCCTGACTGATTTGCTCCGCTCGAGGTTGAACTCGGATCTCTTGATCACTAAGCTGGATGTCGAATGATTCTCCCACTTGCGTGTGAAGCGTTCCTTTCGGCCCCTCAGCGGTGACTGTCTGTCCGTCTTGAGTTACGGACACTCCTTGCGGAATATTAATGGCATACGTTCCAACACGCGACATATCTACCAGACTTTACATAATACTTCTCCGCCCACCTTCTGATCGCGAGCCGTTCGACTTTCTAACACTCCTTGGGGCGTAGATACGATGACACGACCGTATCCTTGTTTGAAGTTGGTTTCTAAATTGTGTGCTTTCGAAAAAATACGTTGCCCCGGGCGACTCACGCGTTGAAGATCAGTAATACGATCCTTAATCAAGGTAAGGGTAATGGTTTCCTCATTCGCTTCTACATCAGAAATAAACCGATGACTCTTCAGCACTTTGGCAATCTCAAATTTAATATAGGAATACGGCATCTCCACCGTACGCTTATTAACACGTTGAGCGTTACGGATTCGAGTTAACATATCAGCTATCGGATCGGTCTGCATATATTCTTATTACCAACTTGACTTTGAGACACCCGGGATATACCCCTCTGCCACGGTTTCTCGGAAACACCTATGGCACAGATCAAAATCGCGCATATAACTTCGCTTTCGCCCACACTTAAAGCACCGATTCACTTTACGAGTGGAAAACTTCGGATCTTTTTGTGCCTTTACGATTTGAGCTTTTCGTGCCATAGATTATGCTTGATTACTAAACGGGAAGTTCATTTGCTCCAGGAGAAAACGTGTTTTCTCCGCGTCGGAGTTAACAACGGTAATGTTTACTTGCATTCCGAAGCTTATCTCTAACTCCTCGTTCGATAATTCCGGGAAAATGTTATGTTCGGGAATACCGAAGTTCAGATTACCATGCTCATCGATTTTTTGCAAGCCTATACCGCGAAAATCACGTGTGCGCGGAAATGCGATCGTGATCAAACGATCCAAAAAGTCATACATGCGGTCGCCGCGTAACGTTACCATCTGAGCCACAGTCATTCCGCTCCGAAGTCGGAATTGAGAAATGGACTTATTAGTCTTACGCTCTACCGGTTTCTGTCCGGTAATAACTTTCAAGGCCTGTTCCACTTTGGCGGATTGATCAGCCTCGCGGAAATGTTTGCCCGTACCCACGTTAACCGTAATTTTGCGAATGTACGGCAAAGCGTTCACATTCTCGTCACCGAACTTTTCTTGCAAGGCGGGGACGACCGTTTGCTGGTAATGCTCTTTCAAACGCGCCATAACTTAGACTTCTTTATTACTTTTCTTACTCACGCGAACTTTCTTCCCGTCGACAAACGTGTACCCTACGCGCGTCGGTTGGTTGGTATGCGGACACATCAACATCACGTTGGAGAGGGGGATGAAAGACGGTTTTTCCACGATCTGTCCTTTTTGCCCCATCTGCTGTGCACGCGCGTGTTTTTTGACCACATTTACTCCGTCTACTCGAACCTTCCCTTCAGAAGGGCTGACTTCTACTACGCGTCCTTCTTTGCCTTTGTCTTTGCCTGCAATGACCCGTACGGTGTCGTTCTTCTTAATCTTCATAGCTTCCCAATTAACGTTATAGCACTTCCGGAGCTTGCGAAATAATTTTCATGAAATTACGTTCACGAATCTCACGGGCAATCGGACCAAATACACGGCTTCCAATCGGTTCTTGATTTTGTACCAAAATGATTGCGTTTTCATCAAATGAGATGTAGGAACCATCTTTACGGCGATACGGCTGACTTTGTCGTACGATAACACCTCGCACTACCTGTCGTTTGCGGATGGAAGAACGCGGCTCGGCGTTTTTGACCGAAACGACGACAATATCTCCCAGGTGAGCAGATCGCTTATTCGTACCGCCCAAAACATTAAAGCACTCCACTTCCTTGGCTCCGGAATTATCAGCTACTTTTAGTCTGGTTCCTTCGTGAATCATACCTTACGATTGCGTTATAACTTTCCATGTTTTTTCTTTGGAGAGCGGCCGGGTTTCCTGAATCTGGACGTTATCTCCCACCTGAAACGTATTATGCTCGTCATGAGCTTTGTAACGCCGACTGTCCTTCACCCGTTTCAAATAAAGCGGGTGAGACTTAAACTTTGAAACTTCAACCACCACCGTCTTATCCATGGCGTCCGAGACAACAACTCCTTTTAATACACGTTTATGTCCTTCCATATATTCTTACTAATCCTCTTGTTGCTGATTATGCTTCTGTCGCAAAAACGTCTCAATGCGCGCGATTTCCTTTCGCAGTTGACGTTTGGTATTGGGAGCTGCCTCTTCGCTAAACGCCAAACTTCCTAACTCATTTTTGCGCTCCACCAATAATTCCTTTAGCTCTGCCGCAGACTTGGTCTTATACTCTTCGTTCGTCATAGTGCGTCTCTTAAATAAAAACAGCTAGAACCAATTATAGCGTTTAACGGGCCTTCCGTCAAGCCATGTTACTGCTGGGGATTTCAAACATAATCTTGCCCGCTCGCATATCAGCCACGTAATACTCCAGTTCTCCTTTACCAGCTCCCATCGGCACTTCCGGGCTTTGATTCGTAATGGGTTTGTCGGGAAAAATACGAATCCACACTTTACCTCCGCGGGAGGTATACCGACTAATGGCCTTACGGGCGGCCTCAATTTGCCGATCGGTAATCCAACACGCTTCGAGAGATTTCAGGCCGTACGTTCCAAAATTAACCTCCGTCCCGCGGTTAGCCGGCGCGAGTTTGTGAGACGGCTTCCCTTTCTGGCGCTTGCGATATTTCGTCTTTTTCGGGGCGTATACCATATACCTTTACTTACATCTCTAGGACCTAGGAACGTTGTTGCGCGTAGTCACTAAGCTTTTCTCCCTTGTAAATCCAAACTTTGACCCCCACCGTGCCGTACTTGGTGTAAGCGGTTTTCTGGGCGTAATCGATATCGGCGCGGATGGTGGTCAATGGGATCTTTCCTTCAGTGGCGTATTCGGAACGAGACATTTCGGAACCGTCAAGGCGTCCCGAGAGCGCGACCCGGACTCCTTCTACGGCATAATTCTGAGAAACATTATTCAGATTCTGCTTGAGCACCCGACGGAATGGCAGGCGTTTTTCCAACTGAGTAGCAATGGTCTCAGCCACAATGGCGGCATTTTCATTCGGATTTTTCACCTCTTCCACCGTAACTTTAATATCCATTTTCTCCCCAATCGCTTTTTGTAACTTGTGCTTCAACTCATCAATACCGGTTCCGCCGCGGCCAATGACCATACCCGCCTTAGAGGTATGGATCGTCACATGCAAAGCTTCCGGAGAACGCTCCACTTCGACGTAACTAATGCCCGCGTTGGGCAGATGCTTGGAAACGACGTTACGGATAGTCTCGTCTTGCTTCAAGTAATCAGCCATCTTTTGCTTGGTTCCGAACCAACGAGATTTCCAATCATGCGTTACGCCGAGACGGTAGAGATCTGCTTGTACTTTATTTCCCATACTTACGAATTATCTGTCTTTTCCGCTAACGCGACATGGACTTGCGAAAGCCGCTTCCGAAGCAAACCAGCTCCGCCCATCGCTCGTGGCTGAACGCGCTTAAGAATACCGTTTTCATCCACCGTAATCGTATGTACGTAGAGATGTTCTCCAGTAAGATTATGGTTATGACTGGCATTCGCTTCAGCTGATTCGACGAGTTTGCGAATGTGTCGGGCAGCTTGTTGCTCGGATACCTGAAGAATGGTATATGCATCTTCTAAGGATTTTCCTCGAACAGCGTTAGCCACCGGACGCATTTTACGCGGACTCATTCGAATTTGTTTAGCGGTAGCGGTTACTTCCATAAACGGAACTTATCAAACATTTACTTCATTTTCCCTCCATGGCGGATAAATTTTCGGGTGGGTGCAAACTCTCCCAGCTTGTGCCCGACCATGTCTTCTTTAATAAATACAGGTGTATGAATTTTACCATTATGTACATGGATTGTAAAGCCAACCATTTCGGGCGTAACGGTACTTTGACGAGACCATGTCTTAATGGTCTGGCTCTTATCTTCTCGAGCACGTTCAACCTTCTTCAAAAGTTTTTCACTCGTATATGGTCCTTTTTTGAGACTGCGCGACATACTAAAGCTCTACTTATTTCTTACGCCGACGGCGACTTACAATAAAACGATCGCTGGGCTTGTTCTTCTTCCGTGTTTTCTTACCATGCGCGACTTTGCCCCACGGAGTTTTCGGAGACTTCAGACCAACCGGCTGACGGCCTTCTCCACCTCCGTGCGGATGATCGACCGGATTCATCGCGCTTCCTCGGACGGTCGGCCGCAGCCCGCGACGTCGAGAACGTCCCGCTCGACCGATATTCTGAAGCATATGCTCTTCATTGCTCACGCGTCCGATGCTTACGTACACGTTATTGGGGACCTTGCGGACTTCCCCGGATGGCAAACGGACCAACGCGTGAGTTGGTTCAACTGCCAAAACTTGACCAGAACTGCCGGCAGAACGGATGGTTTGTGCCCCACGTCCCGGCTTCATCTCTAAATTATAGATTTCTGTTCCGACCGGAACATGTTGAATACACATGCGGTTTCCCGCCTCGAGCGGCGCTTCGTCTTTGAACTCTAAAATGCTGCCCACTTCCAGACCGGAAGGAGCTAAGATATAGGACTTTTCCCCGTCTCGATATGCGATAAGGGTGATAAACGCGGAACGATTCGGATCGTACTCGATGGACTCCACTTTGGCCGGTACGCCGAGTTTCGTCTGTTTAAAATCAATCTCTCGGTACTTACGCTTTTCTCCACCTCCGTGATGACGAACCGTAATGCGACCGCGATTGTTACGTCCCGCCTGTTTCTTCAAACGTTTGGCCAGCGGTTTATGAGGATTTTTCCGATTAACTTTGCTTCGATAGTTAACCGCTGATTCACCGCGTTTTCCTGATGTATATGGTTTGTAATACTTAAGCATACTGCTAAATACTGATACTATATCCTTCTTTGACCGAGACCAGCGCTTTCTTGATAGCTCGGGTTTTTCCTTGTTGCTGTTGAAAACTTACGGATTGAGGTTGAACATTCATGATACGAACCTGCGAGATAGGAACTTCAAAGAGCGCCTCCACAGCTTTTTTGACCTGTTTTTTATTCGCATCAGGGGCTACCTCAAATGCATACACGTTGCGTTGTGCCAAATTATACGTTTTTTCTGTTATTAACGGTCGTTTAATAATAGAATAGCTCCACGATTTGTGCGAATTCGCCACCGATTCTTCCGTCTGTTGCGAATCTTGAGCTCCATCTTCGGCACTCTGATTCTTTTGAGTCTTCTGGTTCTTCTTAAACAATGCCATACG
Organism: Parcubacteria group bacterium SW_4_49_11; assembly: GCA_003021915.1. Classification (GTDB taxonomy): domain Bacteria; phylum Patescibacteriota; class Minisyncoccia; order SW-4-49-11; family SW-4-49-11; genus SW-4-49-11. Next base: position 4,905 of record PXOY01000046.1, on the reverse strand, counting down.
CGTGGTTACGCTTTATTAGCCGCGATACTTCTCAGACAGGATATCGATAACGCTTCGATCTGTCAACACGAAGTCGTGTTTCATAAGGTCTTCAAGGGAAACGGACTCTACCGACACAAGCGTAACATGATCAAGATTACGCAAAGATTTTTCGATGTTTTCATCCGCCTCCGGGAGAATAACGAGCGTGTCGTTCTCTTGAGGAAGCACCTTCTCAAGCATTTGCTTTCCTTGCTTGGTGCTCATCGAATCAAATCGAATGGAGTCTAAAACGAACAGTTCTTCGTTGGCCACTAAAGAAGACAAGACCATGCGCATCGTCTTACGCTTCATCTTCTTGGTAATACGCGTGTTCGGGTTACGTTCGTTCGTCGGTCCGAACGTTACTCCTCCTTTACGCCAAATGGGAGAGCGTCGCGATCCGTGGCGAGCGCGCCCAGTTCCTTTTTGTCGCCATGGTTTACTTCCACCACCTCGCCGTTGGGAGCGATCTTTCGTGTGAGCAACGGGTTCCTGTTGTCGTTTATCAAGTACTGTTACGACCTGATACAACAAATCTTGATTGAGCGGTTCGTTAAAAACCTCATCCGGAAGTTCATAGGAAGATTGCTGCGTACCGTTCATGTCTAAAACTCGAAGTTCCATAATCCGTATCTTTTATACCTGAGAAATTTTCAGAATAGCGTGTTCCGGCCCGGGTAAACTTCCTTTGATAAGGATAGTATTCTCTTCTTCATTGACGCTTACCACCTGTCGATTCCGTAACGTAACCGTCTTCTTTCCCGCCTGTCCGGGCATTTTTCGTCCCGGGCGTACGTTCTGCGGGAACATACCGCCGATAGAACCCGGTCGCCGTTCGTCGTGCTTGGTTCCATGAGTGGCATCTTTTCCGCTGAAGCCATGCCGTTTCATGACCCCGGCAAACCCTTTGCTTTTGGATGTACCGGTCACAGTGAGTTTCATATCCGGTTCAAACCGAGACACATTCATTTCTTCTCCGACACTCACTTCTTCGGAAGGGGCGTTTTGAAGACGCACTTCTCCCTTTATAGCGGGTTTATCCTGAGAATCAGAATACCGAGCAGCGAGTTGCAGGGCGTTATATCCGTCTCGTTCTCCGGTAAGAAGAGCACTAACCCGCGTATCCGGAAGTATCTTCACTTCCGTAACCGGTACAACTCTCCCGTCTTCACGGAAAACCTGCGTCATTTCTCGTTTCTCTCCGAAACTGGCTACCATATCTTCTGAATTATACTACGTTCTTTAGCTCGATATTCACACCGAACGGAAGGTTGAGGTTTTGCAAGGCGTCAATTACCTTGGAACTGGGATCAAATATATCAATGAGGCGCTTATGAACTCGCATCTCAAATTGATCACGTGCGTCCTTGTGAACAAACGGGGATTTCAGTACGGTATACTGCCGTTTATCCGTCGGAAGCGGAATGGGGCCGACCAAATCCGCTCCGTATTTCATGACCGTGCTCGATATCTGCGAGGCGGACTGGTCGGCTAACTGATGATCATACGCTTTGATCTTGATTCGAATACGGGTTCTCGCGTCTTCTTGAGCCATAGCACTACTCAATGATATTGGTTACCACTCCGGCACCTACGGTGTTTCCGCCTTCGCGGATGGCGAATCGCTGCTGTTCGGACAGAGCGATCGGTGCCACGAGGTCTACCGTTACGGTGACGGTGTCTCCGGGCATGACCAGTTCGGTCCCTTCCGGCAAGGTGATCTCACCCGTTACATCGGTCGTTCGGATGTAGAACTGAGGCTTGTAACCGGATACGAAGGGGGTGTGTCGTCCGCCTTCTTCTTTGGTAAGCACGTACACTTCACATTCGAACTTGGTGTGCGGGGTAATCGTACCAGGCGCGGCAATGACTTGACCGCGTTCGATGTCGTCTTTCTTGATACCGCGCAGGAGAAGACCGACGTTATCTCCAGCCAATCCTTCATCCAAACTCTTCTGGAACATTTCGATTCCGGTCACTACGGTTTCCTGCGTTTCGCGGAGACCAACAATATGAACTTTATCGTTCAAATTAACCTTTCCTTGCTCGATGCGACCGGTGGCTACTGTTCCCCGTCCTTCAATGGAGAAGATGTCTTCTACCGGCATTAAGAAGGCTTGATCCACGTCACGGGCCGGTTCCGGAATGTAGTCATCCATGGACTGGATAAGCTCCATGATGGGCTGAGCAGCTTCATCATCGGCGCTGTCCACTTCAGTCGCTTGAAGTGCCGATCCTTGTACTACCGGCGTGTTGTCACCGTCGAATCCGTAGCTGGAAAGCAGCTCTCGCACTTCGGCTTCGACGAGCTCTACGAGTTCGGGATCATCTACCTGATCAGTTTTGTTGAGGAACACGACGATATTGGGTACGCCAATTTGTTTCGCCAGAAGAATGTGTTCTCGGGTTTGCGGCATCGGTCCGTCAGCGGCACTAACCACCAAAATGGATCCGTCCATTTGGGCCGCTCCCGTGATCATGTTTTTGATGTAGTCGGCGTGTCCGGGTGCGTCAATGTGCGCGTAGTGTCGATTTTCGGATTCGTATTCGACGTGAGCTACGGAAATGGTGATACCGCGCGCTTTTTCTTCCGGCGCGTCGTCAATATCGTTGACGGCTTGCTCGGTCACGGAATACCCTTTCAAGTTAAGTACGTGCAGCATAGCCGCGGTAAGGGTAGTTTTACCGTGGTCAACGTGTCCGATTGTACCTACGTTGATATGTGGTTTGTTCCGTTCGAATTTTTCGGTGGCCATAGGATTTTCATTAACTTATATAGGTTTCCCGAAGGTATTCCTTCGGCCATGACCGTATGTTACCTATCTTATGATAACTGCTCCGTATTGTAAAGGACTCAATCTGTTTCGTCAAGATGCGTTTTGTGGTGAGAGTGATGCTGAAGGTAGGAGACGCGACGATACATTAAAACCCCCGCTCCCAACATAATAATGGTATAGGTGTTTATAAACAGGGAAGCTTCATGAGTAGCAGAAAGCAACAGGTTATACGCACCGTGGACTCCGATTCCCAAAATTACACTTAACACGCCCGGGAGCCAACTCCGCGCGTACACGCCGATATATAATCCATACGCGATAAACGCGGTACTAACGAGATGAACGATAACCGCTGTCACGGTCCGGAACATCAACAGTCCGATCACCTGAATGGTAGGCGTGGAGAGTATGAATTCGCCCCCCACAAAAATAATATTTTCAACCGCCGCAAATCCGAGCGCGATGGCGGCCCCATAGATAAACGTATCAATCGGCTCGTCAAAGTAGTCTCGACGAAAGACGAAGAGGTACAGGGCGCCTCCCTTGAGCACTTCTTCTATGAGGGCACCGGTGATAAACAGATACCACTGCTCGGAAAGAGCTACCCCCAGGGTGTCGATTCCCCAGTCCAACGAACGAACAGCTAGGATTACAGGCACGGCCACGGCAGCGCCTATACCAAACACCCACACCAAATTGCGCTTTTTTTCGGAGTGTTGATCTTGGGTTAACACGACCATTCCCCAGAGTAAGCTGGGAATCAGTCCGCCTACGAAACTAAAAAAAATCGCCGAAAACACCGAAGAAGACATCTTAGCCTTCTCTCATTTTGTCTTTCAGCTGACGATTTCCCCGGCGCGTTTTTTCGCGTCGCTTTTCATTCTCTCGCTGCATTTCCTTAAACGCTTCGTTCACTGCTTGGTTGGTCGCCGTTCGTACATTACGTGCTTTTTCATCAGCATAATAGGTCTTGGTATCTTTCCGGGCACTCACGCCTACGCGAATAAGTGTGTCCGAATGAGGAGTCCCCGACGCGGTTTGTCGAATGTCGATATCCACGTCGAGTAAGTCATGAGGCAATTTTGCTAACTTCTGCGCTTTTTCCCGAACGGTCGCTTCAATCTCTTCGGGAAGTTCGAAGTCGGGACAGATGATGTGTACGTTCATAACGTGAGACGATTAGTTCTTTATGGGCGAAATACTCCTCCAAAGTATTGATCTGTACGCAGAATCGTGTTTGCTTTAAGCGCTCCGTTTTCTCGCGAAATATTTACGGACGTGTTTTGCCATGATAGCGTATAGTCCTTGGGGTAATCAACCGTCAAATTGTAACGTGACCCCGCTGTACCTGCTTGTTTTTGCGTAATTAAACTGTAAAATGATTGCCGATTGGCGAGTTTAAACGGCAATTTATACTTGATTGTTACTTTGCTGGTCTCTTGCGGGCGCGTAGTGGTCCATCCACTAAATACCGTTTTGTTATGCTGTATACTCTTTTCAAGGTTATATTGCGGCTTTTCTTCCCGAGTCTGGTTGATGATACGAAGCCGCTCATCTTGTTGAAATGCTCCGGTATAGGTCCGGTCTTTAGGAGGAGTATACGATTCAAACCCGGTACTATGTAACAGAGTACTTCCTTTCGGAATAAAAATTCGCATATAATCTTTATTCACCGCATTCCAACGAGGATACTTCGTGTTTCCCCCGTTATGTTCTCTCGTAATGGTGACTTCTCCCACCACTTCCCCACTCTCTTTAAGGGATACGTTGTGATCAATCTGCTGTTCAATAACCCCATCCGTTTTTTGTCCACCAATATTGGAATTAATAACCGCAAGATAATCTTGAGGTGCATCCAAAAGGGAGCCGCTCAAATGATACTTCTCGAGCTTCTGCTGCACATCTTCGTCTTGGGCGTAAAGCAAAAACTGTTTGCGATGGGCACCGCGGGCAAGAACATTGGCGATTTGCTGATACTTGTCTTGATCTGCAGTGAAGACGCGCTCTAAAATCTTGGGCGCTAAGTCATTGATGAAGGCCTTGGGATCGTTACGTTCCTTATCGTATTTGACGCTTGTCTGTTGTTGCACGATACGCACGAATTCGT
>PXOY01000045.1 GCA_003021915.1 Parcubacteria group bacterium SW_4_49_11 | reverse complement strand
TCGCCTCTCACGAATTATCTGGAATTCGTCCTTGTCTGCTGTGTTACGTAGTGGACCTGACCGGACTCGAACCGGTGACCTTCTGTATGCGAAACAGATGCTCTAGCCAGCTGAGCTACAGGCCCATCTTCTTTCTAAGATACCATAAAAACAAGGGTGAGAAAAGAGCATACAGAAGAGAATAGTGGGTATACGTACGTCTCTTTCAAAAAATGCATTAGGAGGTTCTAAGGAATGGCGTTATAATACGTAATAAGATATCAATTAGTTTGCTTCGTATGAATAAAACGCTAACTATTACGTTAGGAATTCTCATCGTCATCGGAATAGGTGTTCTCGCGGTTCTTATTGGGTCGGGAGGAGACAGCGAACAAAGGAGCCAATCAGAAGAGCCAGAACAGTCTCAACAGAGGGATACCGAGGAGCCTCAAAGCCCAGTCGGCAGTTCGAACGAAAATGAAGACGTGAATGCTCCGAATGAGTCAGAAAACAAGGACGGTGAAGCGGCAGCTACGGTGACCTACCAGGATGGTTCGTTTAGCCCGCAAACCGTAACCATCCAACAAGGGCAGTCTGTACGCTTCGTGAACGAGGGAGACGGCCAAATGTGGGTCGGAAGCGATCAACACCCCACTCACACGCAGTACGATGGCACGAGTGTTAACGAGCACTGTGAGGGTGGAGTCAGTTCGTTTGATCAGTGTACCACCGGTCAAACGTTCACCTTCACGTTCGAGAAGAGCGGCGAATGGGGGTACCACAATCACGTGAACGCGTCCGCGGGCGGTACGGTTATTGTTGAGTAAAACGTAAATCAGCACCCCACAAGCACCTCGTATGAGAAACCATGTTCTTGAGCATCGCGAACAGTACGCGCGCTGGATTCTTCAACTCGGACTCGCCTTTGTGTTGATTTACGCAGGGGTCGGCGCGTTGACGGATCCGGTGAGCTGGAAAGCGTACGTGCCGGGCTTTTTATCAGGCGGTTTACGTGAGCTTGTATTTCAGATATCGACCTGGGGAGAGCTCCTCTTAGCCGGCTGGCTCCTCAGTGGCCAGCGGTTAGTCATTCCTAGTTTTCTCACGGCTTTGTTCTTGGCGCTCATTGTGCTTTTTAATCTCTCGCTCCTGGATGTGGTGTTTCGGAACGTCGGCCTCATGGCGGGAGCACTGGCCTTGGGAGTTCTCGCATGGGATACCCAACGTCCGCAGGAATAAGTAGGTCCGTACACCCGTTGTACGGTATGCGGGCTCGCCCACTGGCTTTTCCAACTGGTGATGGCGTTATCTTTGCTATACACGAGCCGTCTCAGCCACTTACCGACGCGGAAACGCGAACGGAATAAGAACCAGCCCCACCAAACACATGAGCAAGAGAACGAGAGAGTTCAGCCATAACGTGACGTCCTCGGTCCGAATGGTGTAAAGCCAGTAGTAGATAAAGGCGTACCAGATGACCAGATCTATGAGCGCTATGAGAATGCGTTTGATATCCATACCATGCAGAGTAAAAACCTCTCTATTTATGAATATAGCATAGAGAGTATTGGTATAGCCAAAGACGCACCTATCACATGTTCTATTTTGAAATCGAAGAAACATATAGTATCCTAGCCTCATTTAGGAAGAAATGCTATGAGATATACGCGTAGTCTGTGGTGGATTAAGCGTGATTTTCGTCTGTTTGATAATCCGGCGTTAACGTCCGCGTTGGCTCACTCCGAAGAAGTGGTGCCCGTATTTGTATTTGAGCCGAAGCTTTTACAAGCATCGGAGACGTCGTATTTTCATATTCATGCCTGGTGGGAAGCGCTCTGTTATCTTCAAAAGGAATTCCGCGAACGAGGCAGTGATATTCTCTTTCTTCATGCGGACTTTCCCGAAGCTTTTGACTATCTTCAGTATTATCTGCTATTTGAGGCGATTTTCTCTCACGAAGAGACGGGAAGCAATGTCACCTACACGCGTGACATGCGGATGAAGAACTGGAGCAAAGAACACGGAATAGCCTGGCACGAACTGCCGCAAAACGGGGTTATTCGCGGACTTCGAGATCGGGATAAAAGCGAACGGATATGGCACGAACGCATGCACGGAGCGATTATTTCACGGCCGGAACACATTCCCACGCCGAACGAAACGGTGGATCACCTCAACAAAGAGTTTTCGTACGAGGATATTTTGGCGTATTTCCCGCAGAGAGCGGACTATACGCTCCAACCGGTTACTGAGTACGATGCGCAACAGACGCTGAAGAGTTTCTTAACCGAGCGCGGACAGTGGTATAGAGGCAATATTAGCTCGCCCAATACTGCTTTTTGGTATGGCTCCCGTCTTTCTCCTCATCTGGCGTGGGGGACGATTTCTCTGCGAACCGTGTATCGGCTGACCTTGCAGCGGGATCGCGAGGTCAGGCATATGACGGCGCCGCCCAAACCCTGGAAATCGTCTTTACGAAACTTTCAGGCCCGTTTGCATTGGCGCGATCATTTTATTCAAAAACTGGAGACCGAGCCCGAGATCGAGTTTTATGCCATGAACCGTGCCTTCGAGTCTTTGCCGTATGAAGACGACGAAGAGCTCCTCTCCGCTTGGCTAACCGGCCAAACAGGCTTTCCGCTTGTGGACGCCTGCATGCGTTGCCTCCAACACACCGGTTTTTTGAATTTCCGGATGCGCGCGATGGTTGTTTCGTTCGCCGTATATACGCTTCATCTCTCGTGGAAGACGATTATGTATCCGCTCGCGCGCCTGTTCTATGACTACGAGCCGGGTATTCATATCAGCCAGATTCAGATGCAGGCAGGAGTCACGGGCATTAACAGCATGCGTGTCTATTCTCCCACCAAGCAGATTGCGGATCAAGATCCCGAAGCTACGTTCATTCGCACCTGGGTGCCCGAACTGGCGGAGTTCTCATCTCAAGACATTATTAAGCACGAATCCAAGCCGCTTACGGGATACATTACTCCTATCGTGGATCGTAAAACGCGCACTACAATCATGAAGGACAAAGTGTACGCCATTAAACGTTCGGATTTGGGAAAACGGTATGCCGAAGCGGTCTTAAAAACCCATGGCTCGCGGAAGCGGCGGAGATGAGAGTAGTAGCACGTAGCAGGTAGCGAGTAGCAAGTGAATGGAAGTCTAAATTCTGAATCCGGAAGCCAGAAGTTTTGATATACGATGGATACATGCGCCTGGAGGCGCGATATACCGTAGATATACTGTTGTAAAAGAGAAGCCTGAATCCAGAAGCCTGAAACCTGTAACGTTGCTTGGGCACTTTTGAGGAAAATATGTTTTTTCTGTGTCCCCCGTGATCGCAGGGCATATTCAACGCCAGCAGGATGTTGCTACTGGCAGTCCCCCGAAAATAGGAAACCGTCAGGTTTCCGTAAAAACCGCCAGGTTTTTACGTGACCGTAGTAAATCGATGCAGTCCCCTTGTCGGAAAATAGGCTTCTGAAAGAAGCCGGAAGAAACCCAAGGTGTTTCAGTGCCTGAGGAAACGTTCAACGCCAGAACAAGAGGAGCTATTGGCAGTCCCCCGAAAATAGGAGCTCGTGAGAGCTCCGGAAAAAACATGCATGTTTTTTCAGTGCCCGTGGCATTTCGAGGCTCTTGGCGTTTCTCTGAGAGAGCATGTAAAATGGCCGCACAGACAATACGTATGCGAGATCTGACCAGACGCCTGCCCGGACTGCTTCTCCTCATGTTCATCCTCACGATTCCGTTGGGGGTACGAACCACGCTGATAGCGTATGAACTGCCCACAGAACCGAACGCGTTCCTTTCGCTATTCTTTTACCATCTGGATCTGCTCGCTCTTATAGTGCTCGGCAGTCTCCTGGTGTTTCACGTGGAACAACAGAAGTTACCTGCCGCGAGAGATCTTCAGTTCCTGATGTGCGTCGCCACACTCTGGTTTGGCTGGAACTTCCTCACCCTTTGGTACGCCGAACTTCCGTTCCTGGCCTGGGGCGTCCTCACGCGCTACACCCTCGGCGGGCTGTTACTTTTGCATCTCACTCCGCTCGTAACACAGTATTGGAAAGCGAGTGTCTCCGCACTGCTTATAGCCGGCGTGGGTGCCGCTGCTCTGGCGTTTCTCCAGTTCATCGGCCAAGACGATTTGGGCCTACGTTTCTTTTCGGAACCCCTTCTTTCACCGGACAAAGACGGCATCGCCAAAACCACGCTCGGAGGACAAACGCTTATCAGAGGATACGCATTCTTTCCCCACCCGAACGTGCTCGCGTTCTTTGTGTTTTCCGCGCTCGCGGGGCTGTTTTGGCGAGAGATGACGGCCCTTCCTTCCTCGAGAACGAGTCAGGAGACAGCTCGGGACAATGTTTCACGTGAAACATACAAATACTTGGGGCTCGCGATTATCATACTTTGTTTGGGCGGGATTAGTCTGGTGGATCACTATCTTCTGACGAGTGCGCAAGCCTTTTACGCATTTCTCGTACTTATTGGGATACTCATAAGTCGTCCGGTATCTCCGGTTGCTCCGTTACCTCCCGCGTGTTTTTGGGGGATCGTCACCGCTCTCACCGGAGGAGTGCTCGTGAGCTGGTCGCACGCCGTTTGGCCGTTTTTTGCCGCTCTGGACCTTCTCCCCCTTCATGCACGTGGCGTGTTTCACGTGAAACAACCCGGCACTCGTACGCCCCCTTCCGCGGAGATGAACCGAGCCACCTCCCGTCCGCGCGTTAAAATCCTGCTTGGAGCGGGCGGCATACTCGCTTTGGGGGCGGTGTTCGGAGCTATTCCGTGGGGCGGACCCGCCTTCGACAAGCGCGTACTGTATCTGGAACGCAGCTTCGAAATTATTCAGAACACGCCGCTTTGGGGTACCGGCCTTCATCAGTATGTGAGCGCCTTGCCTTCAGGTCTCCCTGCGTGGCAATATGAGCCTGTACACAGCATATGGATCCTAATGACCGCCGAGACCGGTCTGGTCGGCGGCGTATTGTTCGCGCTCTCCAGTCTCACCGGCCTCATGGTAATCGTCAGACGCGTATGAGCTCCACTTCGAACACGCAATTCACGGAATCGCTCGCTGAACGATTTCTCAGCCAAAAGGGATACCACGTCTTAGCGCGCAATTACCAATACAGAACCTTAGGGGAAATCGACATTGTGGCATACTACAATACCATGTTTCGTTTTGTGGAGGTAAAAAGCCGTTTGAGCAAAGAAGAAGATTTTGAAGAAACCGAAATCCCCGTATATGGCTTAACCGCAGCGAAGGTGCGCACAATTGAACGTATGGCCCGATACTATTTACTCGAAACCGACCAACAACAGCATGATTATGTGATCGAGGGCGTGGCGTTAGTAGTCAGTCCGGAGGCCAAACGCGCCAAGGTCGAACATCTCTTGAACTTATCCGAAGGTCTGATGTAGCGTCCATCAACCGCTATACGGCGTATCACACCAATGTACCAACTATTTCACTACATGTTTACAAAAATAAACATGTATGATACATCTACAAATGCAGCCAGACGGCACATTTACGATGACTATACAAATCACTCCCGAAAATGGTCTCCTCCCCAACGACCCTCTGCCTCATAGGCTAAGTGCCTACTTGGAAAACAAATTCTTCGAGCGAGCAATGGACCTCTTATATTACCAAGGTCCAATACGGAGGTCGAGAATTGACGGCTTTTGGGAGTCGGAACGGCTCTTATATGCGTATGAAACGTTTTCAGAGTACTTTCCGGTTAAGGTGCTGTATAAGCACCGGCACGTCTTGTGGCTGATCAAGCGGAATCCGAGCAAAGCACAAGACATCGCGGAAGAATACGACATCCCCTGTCTGGCAAGTGAAAGAGCGTATCTAAATCACGTCCTGGAAGAAGCACTCGAAGTTTACTTAAGTTCGGAAGATGATAGCCTGGAGATTACCGGGATTGACGAGCTGAAAGAGTATGTGAGGTTACTCTCCAACTAGGCAGTCGCAACCTACCCTATCTCTTTACATTCGCCCGTTCCACATAACGGGCGTTTTTTTATGTTCTTGCATGAGTGGCGAGATGTAGCGTATAATTATTTTAAAAAGCGCTAGAGTGGCGGAATCGGCAGACGCACCAGACTTAAAATCTGGGGGCCTCGCTAGGCCGTGAGGGTTCAAGTCCCTCCTCTAGCACTCTTGGTACATACACAATTGACTCACGTTCCACGAAGCGCTCTTTTTCTATGCTTAAATAAAGGGGAGGCTAAATCCCAGAAAAACGCGGTGTTTCTGTGGTACTTAGCTTGTGGATGATATGTGGATAAATTATCGAATTCGCTCCCAGAGCTTGTCCGGGGCTTACCTCAAACGCATATCCCATTTTGATGCTTTCACCCAATTCAATGACGCTAAAACGCGTGTATGAAAGCGGGAATGTGCGTACACCTTACCAGTGTTAAAACTGGACATAACAGATGCATGCGGACATATATGCTGAATTTCAAGGGTGGGGAAATATATGTGGATAACTTGTGAACAAACCACAAAACGATTTGTTTGGCGCAGGTGCAACAGCTCGGCAAACACGGAATCACCATGCTATAATACCCTTCCTTAGAACTAACGGATCGGCCCCATGGCTTCTCCCATGATGACGCAGTATCAAGAACTGAAAGAGGGTAATCCCAACGCACTTCTGCTGTTTCGGTTAGGGGACTTTTACGAGCTTTTTTACGAAGATGCGCAAGAAGGAGCGCGGGTCTTGGATCTGGTGCTTACGCGGCGGAAGAACAGCGCTGACGGCGAAGTCCCTATGTGCGGCATTCCGTACCACTCGGCTGAGCAGTATTTGGCAAAACTGTTGGCCGCGGGATATAACGTAGCGATCGCGGAGCAAACGGAAGATCCGAGCCAAACCAAGAAACTGGTGAAGCGCGAGATTGTGCGCGTTATTACGCCGGGCACGGCGCTATTTGAGTCTAATTTGGAAACGGGCGCTCACCACGCGATTGCCGCCGTTACGCCGGTGGGCAAAGAGCGGTACGCGCTCGCTCTGGGAGATATCTCCACAGGCCTCATGCGCGCAGGAGTGTTTCCGTTGGCCACGATCCGAGAAGAGCTCAAAAAACAACCGGTGAAAGAGCTTGTTCTGCCCGAACGTCTGCGAGATAAGGATCTTATGGATACGTCTGGCCTCGACTTGGTGGTCAACTATGAATCCAATTGGTACTTCAAACCTGACCAAGCTCAAACGGAACTTGCCAATCGTTTGGGCGTGGCCAGTTTGGAAGGCTTTGGCTTCACGCATGATGATCCGGCTCTGCGGGCGGCCGGAGGACTACTGGCGTATCTTCGTTACACCCAACAACGCGACCTCGAGCACATGACGTCGGTGAGTCCGTACGAAGACAAGCATCGCATGACGTTAGATACCGGTACCATTACCAATCTGGAACTCTTTTCGGTGATACGGGGCGGACAACGTTCGCGTTCGTTATGGGAGGTTATCAATCGGACGCAAACGGCAATGGGAGCGCGCCTTTTGCGAGACTGGCTCTTGGCTCCCCTCCAAGATGTGAACGACATCGAAGAACGGTTACAGAGAGTAGAAGAGCTTGTGTCGCGTCCCGAAGCACTGACCAACCTATCCACCGCGCTCCGGGATGTCCGAGACATAGAACGTATTTTGGCCCGCTTGGCCGCTGATATGACCACCCCACGAGATATCGCGTCTCTGCGGTCCTCGCTGGAGCAAATGCCGGTCATTGAGGAACTCTTAGCTCCTGACGAGGCTGAGGAGCTGAGTCGGGGATGGGAAACACGCTTCTCGTTATCTGATTTGCAACGCTTTCTCTATGAGGCGCTGGCCGAAGACCCGCCCGGGCTGTTACGCAATGGGGGCGTGATACGAGAAGGATTTGATGCTAAGCTTGATGAGTATCGCCATCTCCAACAAGGAGGCAAAGATTGGCTTGCGAAGGTTCAAGAACAAGAACGGGCGCAGACCGGTATTCCGTCCCTCAAAGTGCAATATAATAAAGTGTTTGGCTACTACATTGAGGTCAGTAACACCCATCAGGACAAAGTGCCCGAGCACTACATCAAACGGCAGACCTTGACCAACGCGGAGCGCTATATCACGCCCCAGCTCAAGGAGTTTGAGGAAAAGATGCTTTCGGCGGAAGAACAGGTGAGCAGCAGAGAACGTGAGTTGTTTGGCGAATTATGTCGATCCATTTTGGACAACGCCGCTGAGATTCAACACAATGCCCATCTCATCGCTCAGATCGACGCACTCCACAGTCTTACGAAAACGGATACACAAGACCACACATAACCGAGGAACAGACATTGTATGTCAAGCGCGGCCGTCATCCGGTCGTGGAAGCGATCGATACTGACCAGACCTTTATCCCCAATGATGTGGATCTCTCTCCTGATCATCAGTTAGCTATTTTGACCGGGCCGAATATGGCCGGTAAATCCACGTATATTCGACAGACGGCGCTGATTGTGCTTCTGGCGCACATGGGCAGTTTCGTGCCCGCTGATTCCGCGACCGTGGGCGTGACCGATCACATTTTTACGCGCGTAGGCGCTTCCGACAACTTAAGCGAGGGACAGAGCACGTTTATGGTGGAGATGAGTGAAGCCGCTCACATACTGAACAATGCCACTGCCCGAAGCCTGGTCATTTTAGACGAAATCGGGCGGGGCACCTCCACCTACGATGGTATGAGCCTCGCCTCCGCTATCGCGCAATATATTCATGACACCATCGGAGCGCGCACGTTATTTGCCACACACTATCACGAACTCACAGAGCTGGAGGAGCGCTACCCGGGGGTCGTAAACTATCACGTCGCTGTGGAGGAAACACCTGAGGACCTGGTCTTTCTCCGAAGCATCGAGCCGGGGGGCATGAGTGAAAGTTACGGCATAACCATCGCCGAAAAAGCCGGATTCCCCAAAGATGTTCTTCATAGAGCTCGCCAGGAGCTTGCTAACGCCGAACGTCACACAGAAGATGCCCCGCGTCAACCCACCCTCTTTGACGGGCACACGCCGACGTCTGAGTCCCCTTGGAAAGAGCGTTATGAAGAGCTTCAAACCGCGCTCCAGGGGGTCGACGTGAACCAGCTCACCCCACTCCAGGCTCTGCAGACACTCGCGGATTTACAATATCGCCTGGAAGATTCGAATGAGTATTAACCCCATAAACGCGCCATTTTTGGCAGTTCGGGAGAATGTTGCGTATAATATACGTAAAATTCATTTTCTGATCAAAAGAAGATATAACCATTTCCATCATGGATGAGAGGCAACGCATCTGGAACGCGGTGCTTGGAGAAATAGAACTTAACGTCAGTAAAGCCCAGTTTGACACCTGGATTAAGGATACGTACATCGTTCGTATGGACAAGAACGAGATTATCGTCTGCGTCCCGAATACGTTCACACGCGAATGGCTCAGTAACAAATTTCACAGCCTCATCGTGGAATCAGTGCAAAACATCACCGGTGAGATCAAGACCGTATCGTACGAGATAGAGGATCGCACGGTCTCGCGTACCAAAGCCAATCATATCGTGGACCTCAAAAGCTCGGTCGGCCGAATGAGCTCCAACAACGAAGAGACAGAAGACGCAGACTCCGCTGATGGAGAACCGGAGTCTCCCTTCACAGACTCTCAGGCACAACAATCCGCCGAGGCCACGCAACACCAAGACTCGCTTTTTCAAGCTCCTACGTCCTCGTTAAACGGAGCATATACCTTCGAAAATTTTATTGTAGGCGGAAGCAACGAACTCGCCCATGCCGCCGCGCTGAACGTAGCGAAAGAACCAGGAACGCGCTATAATCCGCTGTTTGTCTACGGCGGGGTGGGCCTCGGGAAAACCCACTTAATTCAGGCCATCGGAAACCAGTTGAGCGCGCAAGACTACCATATTTGCTATGTTTCCTCGGACACCTTCATTTCCGAATTCACCAAATCCGTCAGGCAAGGAAACATTAACCAATTCAAGGAAAAATACCGCGCCGCAGACGTCCTCATCATCGACGACGTGCAGTTCATCGGAGGAAAAGAAAAGACTCAGGAAGAAGTGTTCAACACCTTCAACGAGCTTTACTCACACAACAAACAGATTATTCTCACCAGCGACCGTCCGCCCAATGCCATTCAAACCCTCAATGATCGTCTTAAATCCCGGTTTGAGGGAGGCATGATCGCTGATATTGTCCTTCCGGAGTTCGAGACCCGCGTGGCCATTCTCAAGAGCAAATGTGAACAGAAACAGTTCGAACTGCCCGAGGCGTATCTCTATCCCATCGCCGAGCACATCAAAAGCAACGTCCGCGAATTAGAAGGGGCGCTCAACCAAGTCATCGCTCAAGCCCAACTGCTTGGCAACAGCGTTACCGAAGACATGATTAAACGCATTGTTGCTGGTAGCACGACGGAAAAAACGCGCTCTCTCGACGGGAACACCCTGATTGAAGTAATCGTAGACCATTTCCGCATCAACAAAGACGATTTGTTCTCCAAAACGCGCCGTCAAGAAATCGCGTATCCGCGCCAACTGACGATGTATTTGCTCCGTGAAGAACTGGAGTACACGTACCCCGGCATCGGCAAATCCCTGGGCGGGCGAGATCACACCACCGTCATGCATGCGCATCAAAAGATCAAAGAGCGCCTCTCCAAAGACTACGCCTTAGAACAAGACGTCACGATTCTCCGGAATAAATTGTACAATTCGTAATCTCCTCTAGAGATACAGTAGATATATGTGCCCTTCGAGCACGATATACAGTTGCCTCTCTCTACATAGGATAGAAGAAAAATATCACTGCTTACCTTCCCAACTTGTATCATACCGGTCGTTGCCATGGCTCACTACCGTATATCATACCCGAAGGGCATGTGTATCAACGGTATATCGTATCCGAAGGATACATATATCTATCGTATATCACGCTCTGTGGACAACTTGTGGAAATCCCTTGTATAACTCGACCTTTACTTGTGGAAACGTGTGCGGACTATCCCCAACCTTCCTCGTCCGTCGAGTTATCCCCGATCTCTTCGACACTTCTTCCTCATATTATCCACATATATCATACGGATCATAATGGGAGTTGAACACCGTTTTCCTCATATCCCCTTGACCTACTACTACTTCTCTTTTTTAATACATATATAATGATTAAGAGAGAACCGATATGCATGTTACGTGTTTGCAAGAAAATTTGGCAGGCGGGTTGCAAGTAGCAAAGCAAAAGACGAGACACACAACACTCCCCATTTTAAATAACTTTTTAATTAAAGCGGAACGAGGTGCGTTAACCGTAACAAGTACGGACTTAGAGCTCGGCATTAAATCTATCATTCGCGGGCGCATCGAAGATGAAGGATCAATTACCATCCCTCAAGACAAATTAATTTCCTATATCAAGCATCTGCCGGGCGAAAAGGTGGATCTAGAACTTTCTGAAGAAACCTTAACGGTCAAAAGCGGCGAGGAGTTCAGCGCTCAGTTTCATGGTATGAATAGCGAGGAGTTTCCGGATCTTCCTCAGTTCGAGGCCAAACACGTTTTGCAGTTGGACCGAGCTTCTTTTGTCAGTGCGCTCAAAAAAGCGAGTATTTGTCTCGCGAAAACCAATACACGCCCTGAAATTGCAGGTGTGTATTTGTCCGTACATAACGGTGTCCTCTATTTGGTCGGCTCGGATGGCTTTCGGTTGAGTGAAAAACAACTCCGCCTGGACACCGAAGCGCCTGAAGGATTCTCCGCTCTTATCCCCACGCATACCGTGCAAGAACTGATCCGCATTTTAGACGCTCAGGAGGACGAAGCGTTAGAGCTTTCCTTTAGTGATAGTCAAGTTATGGCGTCTTTGAGCACGACCGAAGTTATTTCGAAACTTCTGGAGGCAACCTTCCCGCAGTACGACGCCTTGATTCCTCAAGATTTTGCCTATCGTGTCGCCTTTCAGAAAGAAGACTTGCGGCAGGCCATTCAGCTGGCGGCCGTCTTTTCCACGGACGCCTCGCACATTATTCGTCTTTCGTTTGATCCGGAAGGCGGTCTGGAGGTAAAGAGTAGTCAATCTGAGGTGGGACAAAATACTTCGCGCATTCCGGTGCAGTTGGAGCTTGGTGAACAGCAACCGTTCGAGATTATGTTTCATTACCAGTACCTCCTGGATGGCCTCTCCGCCTTTGACGGTGAGCATCTGACCTTTTCCTTCAATGATCCCGATTCCGCGGCGGTTATGCGCGATTCGGAAGATAATTCTCTTCTGTACTTGGTTATGCCGCTGAGGGAATAGAGATATATAAGTTATATATATGCCTTTCGGCATGATCTAAGGTAGATATACGGTTGTGAATAGAATGTGGACTAAAAGTAGCATGTAGCGAGTAGCAGGTAGCAAGTGCTTGGAGGCAATTTTGTGTCCTCCTCCGTAATACCTGGTCAACGCCAGCAGGATGCTGCTATTGGCAGTCCCCAGGAAATAGTAAGCCGTTAG
>PXOY01000044.1 GCA_003021915.1 Parcubacteria group bacterium SW_4_49_11 | reverse complement strand
ACGTTGTCGTTCTCAGTTCCCACGGCGAACATTTTCGTTCCATCCCCGTTGAACGCCACGCCCGCAGGTTTACTATCTTGTCCGGAGACGTCATAGCTTTGGTTATAACTCGCGCTACTAAGATCATACGCGGTCGACAGATTGTAGCTATACGCGTTCTCGGTAGAGCGTCCCATCACAAACATTTTGGTGCCGTCCCCTTTAAACGCCACCCCTGTAGGCTTACTATCTTGCCCGGAGACGTCATAGCTTTGGTTGTAACTCGCACTGCCAATATCATACGCCGTGGACACATTATAGCTGTAAACGTTGTTCGTATCATCTCCCGCAACGAACATTTTGGTGCCGTCCCCGTTAAACCTCACACTCTTCGGCCCACTATCTTGTCCGGAAACATCAAAGTTTTGATTATAACTCGCGCTACCGAGATCATACGCGGTTGACAAATCATAGCTGTAGACATCGTCGTTATCATTTCCCACCATAAACAGTTTGGTGCCATCCCCGTTAAACGTGATGCCCCGAGCGTCGCTGTCTTCGAAGTACACGTCACGCTTTCGATTATAACTCGCACTGCTAATGTCATATGCCGTGGACAAATCGTAGCTGTAGACGTTGTTGTACCACACGCCCGTCACAAACATTTTGGTTCCATCTCCGCTAAATGTCACGCTCGTAGCTCCGCCGTCTTGTCCGGACACGTCAAAGCTCTGGTTATAACTCGCACTACTAATGTCGTATGCTGTGGACAAATTGTAGCTGTAGACATGGTCATTATCACTTCCTATCACAAACATCTTGCTTCCATCTCCATTGAAGACAATACTATTCGAATTGTTAACTTGTCCGATGCTCCGCGTATTATTATCGTACGAGGCGCTCGAGAGACTATACCCCACCACTACCGTCGTCCCCGCTCGCTTTACGGAATTATCTATCTCGGTGTTCGCAGCTTTCACAGTTATATTGCCGTTTCCGTCTTTGCTCACTTTGTACCCGGTATCTGCGTTGGTGTCCGAGACTTGCGGATCGCGCGGAATAGCGCCCAGTTGCTCAGGAACCAACCTTTTGTATCACACACTTCCTTATACGTGTTCGCTTCTATCCCCGACGGGTACTCCCCACTACTGTCTATGGAATACTGCTCGAGTCCGTCCTTGATTGTCCCTACTTCGCTCTGCCGTTCGGCGTCGCGCACCTTCCCTAACTGCCTCTGCGGGTTGATCGCGACGATGACGATAGCCGCTAATACGCCGATCGCCGCTACCACGAGCAAAATCTCCAGTAAGGTGAAGGCTCTGGAATGTGTGCGCATAGGTGTTTGTATTTGTGAGAACGTACCGAACATAATACCATATACTGAAAACCGCGTCCACTCTGAGGTACGTCAACGTGCCGGCGCTCTGTGTACGCGAGGTAACGGGTTTTACTCACCCATTCAACAGCCAAAGCTCCCAAGTCAGAGCAGTGATGGGAATGGCCCAGATAGTATACGGCAGGAGTAAGCCAAACAAAATTTTGGAACGCGAATACATCCAGATCTCAATACACAGAATGGAGATCAGAGCCACAGTCATGGCAATCACGCCGCGCAGCAAACCGGCCGGATCGCCTTCCGCCATCAGGGGATACACGGCAAAATTCGAGATCACGTTGAGAACAAACAAAACGCCGATGTAAAGCGACCATTTGCGGCGAACGATGTGATAAAACCCGATTACGTAAACGACGGAAACCAACGTATAAAAGACCAGTCCCCAACGGTTGAGCATCGTCCAAGCGTCGTTACCCGGGTACCACCACGGCTTTTGTAAGGCTAAGAACCAGTCCTCCATACCAAATGAGTTACGCGAATGTATTCAGACGCAAAAGTTCGGCATACATAACCATAAACACTGTCAACCAAATTGCGTACGGCACCCCCAACACCGCCAGCCACCGCGAACGACGATACACCATGACAAGCCCCCAAACCATCGTTATATACATTACGAAAATGTCGATCGCCACCGGCAAGAGTACTTTAAACTGCATCGCAATCACGACAAAGAAAAACGTCGTAAGGATGTTGATAATAAACGGCACAGCCATGGTCCACGGCCAATCCCCTTTGATAATCCGATAAAACACCACCAAATACAGGAGCGAAAACAAGACGTAAACAGCTACAAACATTTGATTTACATTGCTCCAAATGGCGTCTCCCGGGTACCACCATGGTTTTTCTAACGCGATGACCCAATCCGGCATACGAACCTATTTCGTGTTATGTGTTTTAATACAATCGTAATACTTCTATCATAATAACACAGACATATGTACTCCATAGAAGGTATGGGATCATCAAAAGTCCCATAATCCATGAGCGTCGGAAAACGAAGACACTAAACCAGATCCCCGCCAGCCACATGATTATAATATCCATGGTGCCTATCATAACGGCCATCTCACCCCCTGCGCGCAGAATGGGAAAGAACAGGAACGTGGCCACTAAATTAAGCACGATGGCAATACATCCGTGCCACTCCCATTCGTTACGCACCATCCGATAAATGGCTATAAGAAACAATACAGAGACCAACGAATAAATCGGAACCCAAACAATATTCAGGTAGTCAAACCAGGGCTGACCCACGTACAGCGGTGATTCTTCGATCATATTCAGGGGAGTCTCTGTGGATTCAAGTGGCCTTTGATCGTCAGGCATATTAGAAGAGATTTAAGCGTACTAATTCTGTCTGAAAGACAAATACAATCAAGGTCCAGACAACGTACGGAAGTAACAAGAGGCTGAGGACGCGTGACTTACGCCAAAGCACGCCCACCACCCCGAACGTGGCGCAAACCATAACCAAAAGATCGAACCAGGCGAAGAGTAACGCCACATGGGTAGTTTGCAACATAATCAACGGAAATACAAACGTCGAGAAGATATTTATCACAAACGGGATAATCATCACCCATTCCCATTCGCCCCGAATCATATGATACAGACTGATAAAGAAGATCAACGAAAACAGAGCATACAGCGGTATCCATGCTTGATTCAGCACAGGCAAAGTAACGCCCGGCTCGTACCAACTCGGTGTATTAAATAATTGGAACCATCCGGGCATACGTCTACCAATTAAGTCTCGCGAGTTCAAACACAGACACGCTTCCGATCACCACCCAAAGCGTGTAAGGAGTAAGCAACAGAAGAGCTGTCCAGTGACGAATATTCGCCAGTTCAGCCAACACCCATCCCAAGGTGAGAGCATAGAGAACCATGAGAAACACCACGAAGATCAACGTGGGGAACATGGCTACCAACACACTGAACCCCAAACTGAAGAGGAGATTCGTAATGACCGGACATAATACGCGTTTCTCTAACATCCCATTCCAGATCAAATAAATAGTCAGACAAAACGCAAGCACGGCCAACGGATACACGATAATCCAAAATTCTCCGAGCATTTCAAAATCAAAGCCCCAATTGGGTTTTTGCAACGATTCAAACCATTGTATGTATCTGTCGTCCATAGAACGCGTTTAGGTTTGCTTGAGCGGTAACGAGACATAGAAAGTTGTTTCTTCCTCCTCCTCGGTTTCAAACCATATATCGCCACCGTGTCCTTCCACGATACGTTTAGAAATGGATAGTCCCAAGCCCGTACCCGACGTTGCGATATTCGTAGCGTTCTGGGCACGATAGAACCGCTGAAAGACTTTATCTTGCTCATCTTCGGGAATGCCAATTCCTATATTCGTAATCGAAATACGCGCTCGATCTTCGTTTTTGTGCCAATCCACGGTAACCGTGCTGCCCTCATATCCGTATTTTACGGCGTTACTCACCAAATTTTCCAATACATAACAGATCTGCTTGCGATCCACTTCCACGTTCAACTCGTCACGTTCTCCGTTAAGCGCGAACTTCATATCTCGCTTATGGGCGCGTTCTTCCAATTCAGTAACCGTTTTTTGTATCAGATCATGGAGATTCGCGGTTTCCCACTCGTACTGAATATGAGAGTCTTGTATTTCCAGATTTTTCAATAAATCACTGACCAACCCCAACATCGTGTTTAGTTTGGATCGAGCTCGCGCGAAATATTTTTTTTGTTGGTCAGTTAACTCGCCTAAGTCACCACTGAGCGCCATATCGAGAATCCACTTCGTGCCCGAAAGCGGTGTACGCATCTGATGCGCAGAAGTGGACATGAAGTCACTTTTGAGGCGATTTTGCTCGATCAAAGCCTCCTGCTGTTCTCGAATAATGCCCTTAATATATTCGACCGTTATGTAAAATCCAAGCATATATATGAGGACGACGAAAAGATACACAAAAAAGGTAAAGAACGAATTGTCCTGTATAATAAGGAAATCGCGTTTAAAAAAGTACGTGATGACAAAGGAAATGTAGTAAACGCCCAACGTGCTAAACAGGAGCTGACGAAACCGCCGGCGTCGAAACATAAACCCCGCGAATAAGAAAATAATCATGAACCCCAGCACAATCACCGGCGTAAAGGCATAAATCAAGGCCACAATGGACAACGTAACCAGATCAGAAATAAAGATGATAAATACAAACCACTCGTACCGCTGAAAATCAACGAAGGTGTAATTTTGGTGAAGGAAATATTCCACCACCATGTAAAAAACGAGCCATACCTGGAACAACACGCGCGCCCATACAATCGACTGGTCATTAAAATAAAGCAACACATCAAGCATTACGGCAATAAAAATGAACGAAAAGCGCAATTGCAAATAATGACTGATATTGCGCGATAGCTCGGCGATTTTTTCTCGTTCGCTTTGTTTTTGGGCTATTTTCATACCCACAACAGGCTACGTATAGTATCTATTATAACGTAATAACAGAAGAATTCCCAACGATTAAGCCTTGTATACGTATCCATATACATAGACGGTAATTCCCCCTTCTGGCTCCTCTACCCAACCGTTCCTTCACCCTATATTTGCCTCATACCGTCCATAAAGCTATAATTAAAAGGATAATATCCCTTTTCGCATATGGCCGGACACAACAAATGGTCCAAGATCAAACGACAGAAAGCGGTAAACGATACCGAAAAAGGGCGCATTTTCGGCGAAGTGGGCAAAATGATTCGTGTAGCCGCTCGCAAAGGCACTGATCCCGAACAAAACACCGAACTGCGCTCGGCGCTCGAAAAAGCCAAGAAGGTTAACATGCCCAAGAAGAACATTGACCGGGCCCTTAAAAGCGCCGCCGAAAAAAGCGGCGAGGAAATGCTTTACGAAGGCTTCGGCCCCGAAGGCGTGGGTATTTTAATTAAAGTCTACACCGACAACACCAACCGCACCGTGGGCGAAGTGCGGCAAGTACTCTCAGGGCATGGCGGCTCCTTGGGAACCAATGGCTCGGCGCAGTGGATGTTTGAAACTATTACTCCCTTGCAAGAATACCGAGTCGCCATTCAAATGCCCGTATCCGCAGACGCCCAAGAAAAATGCGAGCAAATTATCGCCGAACTTGAGGAGCTGGACGATGTCGAACAGGTGTGGACGAGTATTCCTTCAGAAGAGGAAGCCACCGATTCAAAACACGCGTAAAAGAGATTTGTGCGTATTTTAGGCATAGACCCCGGCACCGCCACCACCGGCTTTGGCATAATTGAAGAAAAGAGCAAGTTTTCCTACGCCGTGCACGACTTTGGCACCATCAGCACTCCGCCCGAGCATACCGATTCCCAGCGTTTACACACCATTCACAGCAACACCTCAGAGATTATCGCCAACTACAACCCCGACTGTATCGCCATCGAAAAACTGTACTTTTTTCGTAACACCACTACGGTTATTACCGTAGCTCAAGCCCGCGGTGTGGTTTTATTGGCGGGGGAACAACACGGAGCGGATATTCACGAATTCACCCCGCTCCAGATTAAGCAAGCACTCACCGGATACGGCAAAGCCCCCAAAGAACAGATGAAACAGATGGTCCAACACACGCTCAAACTGCCCTCACTTCCCAAACCCGACGACGCTGCCGACGGACTGGCCGTGGCGTTATGCCGCGCGCAAAGCAATGTAGAACTGGAAGCTTTGAAGAAAAGTAAGGGGTAGGTATTAAGCGAAAATGCAGTCCTCGTGTCGGAAAATAGACTTCGTAGTAAAACCTCTGGCGTAGCCAAAATGCAGTCCCAATGAAAATAGGCCTCCGTCAGGAGGCCGCAAAAAACAGAATGTTTTTTGAGTGCCCGTTTACTATGCGAACCCGAGGTTTCTTCAGTGACCGTGGGCAGCGTTTCAACGCCAGCGGGAGGTTGCTATTGGCAGTCCCCAGGAAATAGGAAACCGTCAGGTTTCCGTAAAAACCGAAGGTTTTTAAGTAACCGTAGTAATACGAAGTGCCCGTGGTAAATCGAAAAAAGCCCCGAACGACTGCGTTCGGGGATACTTACTATGAAAACGTTACCCTGTTAGAGAAGTGTATGACACGCATCAATTTGGATGGCGTCATCCACGATGCCTCTTATGACAAAGAGACCATACTTTTGTCCTTGTATTCCGCCTTGAGTTTTGACGGCAATAACCGCACCGACAGACAATGACACCAGGTGGGCCTTATCGGTTGTGTCCTCAAATGCTTTATCACAAACAAGTTTCAGATCGATGATATCGTTTTGATCGCGTAACCGATAAAAGTCTTGAGGCCCCATACCGGCGGGCGTTACAAGAGTTTTGCCATAGGCGCAATTATTATCGGGTTGAGATACATAGCCCAAATAATTCGCCATTTCAACGGAACAAATCCGAGCGGGCTCAAAGGTAAAATAAAGATTTGCTTCATCGTGCCAATGTATTGTATTTGGAGAGAGCCCTTTGTTTGCTCTACAATCGAGTAACGCGAACACGGGACGACGTGTTGTAAACACAAACCCATATGAGTAAAACTCACCGGGAGTGGAAAAAATTAGTTGGTCCCCATACGGGGCTTCAATCCAATGCATCTTATCGGCTGTCACTGTAAACATTTAATCGGACTCCAACGTGTACAATGTACAAACCGCTAAAACGAGACAATTTTAGCTTAAAAGGAAAGTATCATTACAGTTCATAACTGTCAAATATCGATTTACAACGGTCACTTCGAGCCGGAGGTTACGTAATCGGCGTTAAGAATTGCGTTTTATTAATATCGCTCATACAAATCGGTAATTTGCCGATCGGAAAACGCCCGATCCTCATAAAACACCACTTGCTCTATGGTTACACCACTTGCTCTATGGTGCCTTCATAGCGGTCGTGATCATGTGGTGTAGCACCATCAAATGTCTCCATTTCACTACTTATCCCAATTGAGCCATAACGTGTGTTTTTGCCCAAGCATCCACTATGTTGATCGGCACTCCCGTCGGATTGTCCGTTCACGTACACTTTTTTATCGGGATTAGCCGATTCTTCAAAAACCGCTGCCACATGTTGTCGGGTGTTGTCATCTATAGCGGTGCTGCTTCCCATAGCATGTGTCGTGTCACCATTTGTATTAAAGCCCAACTTATCTTCCTGGACATGATATCCTTCCTCATACCGAAAATACTCACTCCAATCAAACGTTAAAATACCAATCTCACCACCCGCATCGGGCATGCTTGCCCAAGCACTGACGGTCATACTACAAATGTCTGCCGAATCGTAGAACTTTTCCAAAGCTAAGTAGTCATCCGTACCATCAAATTGTAATTGCGGAATTGAAGATCTGGTGATGAAGCTCCCTCCGCCAATAATTTGAGGTTGCTCGCCGGTGGTGGAGCTGAGGCCGTTGTCCTGGTTGCCGGATTGGTCATACCACGCGGTTACATATGCATTATTACCTCCCACCCAGGTTTGTAAGGTCTGCCCATCGGCACTATTGCTGGTGTTTTGGACCGTGCTATCCATACTTAATTCGCCGTTTTCATCCGGGAGCACGTCGGCGGTGTCATTGTTAGCGTTATCCTGCCGAATACGCACCAAATAGGAACCCGCAGTGGTGTTACCGCTTTGTACGGTTTCGGTTACGTGGCCCGCGCGCAGTAATCTAATGGAGTACGCCAGCGTCGCAAATGGATGGGCATCAAGCAAACTGTTGGAGCTGTACCCCGCCGCAATACCCTTGGAGCGTTCTTCCACGTTTCGGGCTGCTACGCGAACGCGCGTATTTTGCTTGGAGACCACGTAGCCACTCCCCGTGCCTTCCGTGTTCGGACCAGACGGTACCTCTGCAATGTACTCAGGGGTTAAGTCATCGGTTAGGTTGATACAAGCTTCATCACTCACGCCATCGGCACAAATTTCTTTGGCACTGTTGGCACTCATGCTTGCAATCTCGTCAGGCCACTCGCTGTTATCTATGTTGTACTGCCGGATTGCATCATGCAGGGTATCAACCTCGCTTTGCCGCTCGGTATCACGCACCTTCCCGAGTTGCTCGCTGGGATTAATGGCCACAAACACGATAGCGGCCAGAAGACCGACAGCCGCCACCACCAATAAAATCTCGAGTAAAGTAAAGCCGGGTTTTTTGTGTTTCATATACTATGTGTACTGTAGCAGACAGCAGAGAAAGATAGCAAATCTGGGAGAAGCCTCGAATTACCACGGTCACTGAAGACACCTGCGGTTTCTTCCGGCCTCTTACGAGGCCTATCTTCCAACAAGAGGGACTGCCAATAGCAATGTCCCGCTGGCGTTGAGCATTTCCTGCGATCACGGGGGAAAACAGGTTGTGTCTTCCTCTTTTTAAAGAGAAGCATAAAAACCGAAGGTTTTTAAGTGACCGTCAAATATCGACCCGAAGGGGGATGGAGTTCTCGTGACGAAAGCCTATTTTCAAAGAAACTGGAGATAGCCCCAAATCTTCCTTTCCCTAACGGGCTTTTCCTCCTTTAAAAAGGAGGGAAACAGAATGTTTTTTCAGTGACCGTAGTAAATCGAAACTATTCCCCGGCCTCCGTGATCTCCTCTTCCACTTCTTCAATCGTGCTGCCGGACGTGTACGTTTGAGGCGTAAGTTCTCCTTGTTTTTTAGCTTCCAAAACGGGCGTTACATACTCCCACGCGGCTTCGATCTCATCCGAGCGAATAAAGAGCGTTTGGTCTCCCTCGATCGCGTCTTTTAAAAGCCTGGTGTACGCATCTTGAATCGGCACGTTAAACGATTCTTGGTACGTAAAGTGGAGCTTGACGGGTTGAATGCACATGCCTTCTCCGGGAAACTTGGCGTTTACGGTGTAGTACACCTCTTCGTTGGGCTGAATCCGAATAACCAGAACATTCGGTGCGGGATTACACGTCTCCTTTTGATTTACAAAATATTGGAAGGAGGGATGAAACGTAACGCGAATTTCGGTCTTTTTTTCATTCAAGCGTTTACCGGTACGCACGTATACGGGTACGCCATCCCAGCGCATATTTTTTACCCCCATTTGCATGGAGACATACGTTTCCGTCTGCGAATCTTCGGGCACGTCCGGCTCTTCTTGGTACGCATTCATTTCTCCATTTTCGTTCGACCCATACTGTCCCAGGTGGAACGAAGAGAGATCTAGGGGCGCCAGAGACGCCAAAAACTTGTGTTTTTCGTCGCGGACAAAGTTACTTTGAATCTGTACGGGTGGCTCCATCATCAGGAGACTCAAAACCTGCAAAATATGATTCTGAAGCACATCTTTGATGATGCCCGTTCCATCAAAATAGCCGGCCCGCTCGCCAATTCCTTCCTCTTCGATCAAATCCAGCTCGATGTTCTGCACGTACCGATTATTAAGAAGCGGTTCAAAAAGCGAATTTCCGAATCGCAACGCTAAAATATTCTGCACGGTCTCCTTCCCCAGATAATGATCCATCCGATAGATCTGTTCTTCATACAAAAATTCTCGGAGCGTGTTATTCAAATGCTTCGCGCTCTCCAAATCCTGACCAAATGGTTTTTCCACGACTACGCGCAACTGACAGTCACAGTACGTTTCCTGAAAACGTTTGACGCAAAGACTCACCGTTTCAAAAGCCGCAGGAGGAATTGCTAAGTAAAACACAAATCTGCCGTTTTCGGTGTCGGCGTGCTCAGCTATGGTGTCTTCCACGGTTGCCGGCTCTCCGAAATCTACCGGAGCGTAGGCCAACATGCTGACAAATTCCGAGATATGCTCAGACGCTTCGTATTGGGCCTCTAACGTTTTTTGTACCTGACGTTGGAACTCGGTTACGGATAAATCATCAAAGGCCATTCCGAGAAACGCGAAATCGGCGGGCAGGGCGTTATTCTGATACAGATCAAACAACGCCGGATACATTTTGGAGTGCGCCAGATCTCCGGTCGCACCAAAGAGGACAAAGTGACTAAATCGTTCCATAGACATATCTCATTGCTGTGCTGTATATATCATACGCCTTGCAAAGGGAGTCTGTCTATACACCCAAAAGCTCCCGCAGATCGGACGGTGGTTGCCACGGCGGGTCAAACGTGACCTCAATCTCTACCGGCGAAGCGCCTGCCTGTTTCACTGCTTCCCGTATATCTTCTTTCATCTGTTCTCCATACGGGCAGAAGGGGGTCGTGTACGTAATAGTGAGAGAAACCGCTTCGCCATCCGGTTTAATTTCGTAAATAAGTCCCAACGAATACACATCAAGGCCGATTTCCGGATCCTTCACGGTCTGCAGTTGGGTGATGATGGTATCTGTTTCCATAGATAACTGACCCTACGTTTGTAAAGCTTCGTATCCTTGGTTCTGAATCTGATGCGCCACGTCGCTTGTGCCACTGTGCACCAAAGATCCGTTTTTCAGAACATGCACAGCGTCAGGCTCCACATACGAGAGCATGTGCGTATAATGCGTAATCACGAGCATGGCCATACCGGTTACGTGTTGAATACGCTGCAGTTGCATCGACATGGTCCGAAGACCATCAATATCCAGTCCTGAATCCGGCTCATCAAGAATCGCGAGTTTGGGTTGCAACATACTCAGTTGCAAAAGTTCCAACCGCTTCTTTTCTCCTCCGGAAAACCCGGCGTGTACGTAACGGCTGGTAAAATCGGAGGGGATTTCAAGTAGTTCCATATGCTCCTTCAGGAGTTTCCGAAATTCCAAGATCGAAATTTCGGTCTGGAAGCGGGCATTATAGGCGTTTTTAAGGAGATTGGTAACCGTTACCCCCTCCAAAGCGGGCGGATACTGCATCGATAAAAACATCCCCGCTCCCGCTCGTTTGTGTGGCGGTTCTTCGGTGAGATTGAGCCCTCCAAGGGTTAACGTTCCTTGAGCTATATGATAGCGCGGATGCCCCATCAACGCGTTGGCAAATGTGCTTTTGCCACTGCCGTTTGGGCCCATCAACCAGTGCATTTCTTGGGCGGGGAGCGTTAACGAGACATCTTCAATAACCGGTGTATCCCCCACCGCGATACTCATGTTCTCAATCTGAAGCATACTCATTGTTCCTCGATTACTTGCTGAAGCGCAGTATAACACAGTAACGCACATTTGCGTCGCGTGTACGTAATGGGGACCTCGAGAAGCGCAAACATATCCGCTTCTTCCCAAGCTCGTATCGCATCCAACGACTGTCCCTTCACTTCTTCGGTTAAGAGAGAGGCCGCCGCCATACTGATGGCACATCCCTCACCGCTAAAAGCGAGGTCGGTTACAACGTCGTCTTGAACACGCAATTCTACGTCCAGCGCATCTCCGCAGACCGGATTATCTATGTGATGTTGATGCGTTGGCTCTTTAAGCCTCCCGAAATTGCATGGTGACGTATAATGTCCGATGATCAGTTCCCGGTACAGTTCATGCTCCATATTTTTTGTATTGTACGCCCAACGAAATTGGTAAACAAGGTGGGAATAGTATTTGGTATTTAGAATTTAGTATTTAGTAGATGAGAAGCCTGAATCCGGAAGCCAGAAGCCAGATGCGATGAGTAGCAGGTAGTAAGTAGCAGGTAGCAAGGAAATAGTATTTAGAATTTAGTATTTGGTATTTAGTGACATTTCGAATACATCTTATCGACGAAAGGGGTTCAACGTGTTCAACAGTCGGCCGACATCAAGTCCCATGAAGCGTTTATCGTCTTTATCTTCCAAGGGTGCTTTATGCGTGGTGATCATATCTTGAATGAGCGATAACTGCTCTTCTCGCTCCTCTGAGGTGGAACAAGCTACGGTCTGTGCCAACGTATAGAGCTGATCATTGGAGAGTTGAATCCAGACATTATTGAGATACAGAAACGTAAACAGAATAAGACACGCCATCCGTTTGTTACCGTCAAAGAACGGGTGTTGCTTGATAATTTCGTAAAACAGCACAGCGCCTTGTTCGGCCACGGTGGGGTAAAACTGCGTCTCGCCAAATCCCGCTTTGGGTAACATTAAAATACTTTCCAGATGATCATTATACCGATAATTGAGAGACGGCAACTGTTCAAGTTCCCCCTCTCCTTCGGCGGAGTAGGCGGCGTAAATGAATTCAATATCGCGTAACGTGAGACATTGCGGAACGCGCGCGCTCATTCGTTCTCTAATTTTTTGAGCGTGGATTTATAATCACTGACCACTTTTTTGACCGCCGATTGGACGTGCTCTTTCCGATCCGGTGCGTGGGCATCGGTTGACGAGGAGTTAAAGAATTGGGGAATACGGGTGAAAAATCTTTTCATACGAAATACGCTTAATATTCAGTATAGCGGAAACATATAAGCTTGTGAAGAGAAAAAACCGCCGCTCTTTGGCGAAGAGGGCGGATGTGCCGTGCCAAGGTATCAAATAATTTCCTCGTAACGTCCTTCCAAGAGAAGAATCGAACGGGTGTACATCACCCACTCTTGATACGGAAAGTGCTTACAATCAGGAACTTGAGCATAGGCGTGTCGAAATGCACTTCCCTTTGTCAGTCTCCATGCCTCGTGGTAAGAAAACCAATTCAGGACAGGAGCAAGCGGCTCTCGGTAAAGCGCGCACACTTCCCCGAGAATCTGAATCTGCGCCAAAAGAATCCACATATCGACTTGCCATTCCGCCTCCAAGGGCGGGAGCCATAGTCGATCGACGGCATATCCTTCCAACTCGTGTTTTTCCCGCGTACGGTGTTCGGGCCAAGAGATGATTAACATATCCAGGGCCACCGTGCGGACTTGAGCGACAAAGTGTTCCCGAAAAACAACGGTCTCATGTGTCATCACACACCTTCAAAAAGTACGAGGACACCAACAATATATCACCGTCTCATACACAACACAAGGGTTATTCGCCAAACACAAATGTCACGAGATCTCCTAACACGCTCTCGAGCCGTTGTTCGTTCTTCAGTTGGGTTACGATCTCGTACCCGTCAAGCCACTTGGGAGAATCATATACACCCAATTCAGCGTCCAAATGCGGATCATGGTAAAAACGTCGAGACTCGTCTCCGTCAAGCAGATTGAGGATATGTTGATTCAGCCCTTCGTGCGGATTTTGCCGCTCGAGATCATGCACCACGACATACGAGGTGTCAAAGTGATTCAATACTTCCTGAAACATCGGAATGTTGCCGCGCCCATGACAGTTAATCAGGCTCACACCGTAGTCAAACCTCCCGAGAAGCTGCGCCGCTCGCTGCAGAACCACAATCTCGGTTGCTCCTTCCACCAGCACCACCCGCCGCGCAAAAAATAACGCGCTCACCTCGGGGCTAAACTCGCGTACCGCCCGGAGACGATGCTCTTTCTCTTCTTCTTCGGATTCGTGAGCGAACACATCCTCTGTCACTTGAAAGCTCTGCAGTTCCTCGTCTTCTCCTCGGGAGAGGCGAATTAAAGACCGCGGTTTTTCCAACGCGCGTACAAATACGGCCGAATGGGTCGTACTGACCACCTGTACACCCGCTTCTTCGGCTAAGTAAAACAACGTGTTCGAGATGGTACGCTCCATCTGCGGATCCATATACATTTCCGGATCTTCAATCAGAAGCATATTCTGCACCCCAGGCTCTGCTCGGGAGCGCGGCACAACGTCTCCATATTCTCGAAGCAACGCGAAAAACACCGCGCGCTGCACGCCGTGACTCTGATACCGCGGATTCAAAAACAGATCCTCCTCACGCTCGGGCAAAAGGGTAAAATCTTTTGTACCCTCCCAAAGGGGCTTGACGGATAATACGTCCGGGACTCCCATCATCTCGTAGAGCTGGTGATTCAGATCCTCAGCCATCTCCGTATTCGGCCGCTCCGGGTTCCAGGTCCGAAACATGTCAAACAACTGCGAGAAGGGCGATTGCTTACCCTCGCACACCGCCTCACGGGCTGGCACAGTAATCCATTGCATATGCGCACTGTCAAACAGCGTCTTCATCTGCTGATACTCCTCTTCAGATAATGCCCTCTTTTCCTCCCCTACGAGCGCTTCTCGGGTCTCTCTTCCGTCCTCATCAATATAAAAGCGCAACGTAAGCGTCCAGACGTCTTCTCCGGCTTCGTCGGTATACACCTCCTCTCGCACGCGATTGTAGGCCTTGTCTTGCTCGTTTAACCGGTGAAACGTAACTGTAATCTCAGCCGCGTGTTCTTTATCAGTCCGATACCGATGGAATTCGTGTCGTGGCGGAACCGTGCCTTCAAAAAACATGCGCAGTCCGGACAGTACCGAAGACTTACCGACTCCGTTGGGGCCGATCGCCATCACAATATCATCGGCCAAGTTCAGCGTAATACCTTGGGGCCCTACCGCTTTGACGTTTTTGATTGTCGCGGATTGTAATTTCATATTTCTTGTTCAAGCTTCCTCCATCCTCTTTGTATCGTATTCGGAGTCACTTCACAATGTAGAGGTCATTCCAGAATTCTTATAGGGTGCAATATAGCCCCAAAACCTCCATTCCCTAACGGGTATTTCCTCCTTTAAAAAGGAGGAAAACAGCATGTTTTTTGAGTGATCGTGGGCAGCATTTCAACGCCAGCGGGAGGTTGCTATTGGCAGTCCCCCGGAAATAGGAAACCGTCAGGTTTCCGTAAAAACCGAAGGTTTTTAAGTGACCGTAGTAAATCGAGTGGGTGGGCATTGTGTAGTGAATATAAGCCGTATCCCGAGATTATGCCTGTACTTCACAGTAATCGAACGTATATTTTTGAGATGACTTCTAGAGAGTGTCTATGTTTCGTGTCTGGACACGGTGGGGTATAATATAGAAAATCTTCCCATCGTGATCTACGCGGGGGTGGAATGGAAGCGAATCCGAACAGAGCCTCAGGCATTCTTCAGGCGGTTTCCGTTATTGATCATTTTTAGTCTCATGGCCGTGATCGGCGTAGGTATCTCAGAAGATCTGATAAGCAGTCTCGGACGCCTGAAATCATATATCCTGTTGCCGTTCTTGTTGAGCATGGTGGTGCTTCATCAGCTAGAGAAAATGAACTCCTATCGCCTCCCGTTGACGTTTATATGCGCCAGCGGCGCGGCGATCGGAGTCTGGGCTATGGGGGAAGTAGCGTGGGGCCTTCTCGATGGCGACCTTGTACGTCCCACCGCCATCTATGACTGGAACGTGAACTCCAATGTGAGTCGCGGCGGGTTCGCGAATTTTATCGGCCTGTTTCTTACCCCGCTCTGGCCGGTCGCGGCTGGCTTGTGGCATACCGCCCAAATCCGAATACATAGACTGAGCATGCTTGTGCTGGGACTCGCCATCACCGGCGGAATTTTTGCCAGTCAGTCCTACAGCGCGATTGCGATCATGTTCTTGAGTGCCGGTCTGTACCTGTGTTTCCTCGTGCGT
>PXOY01000043.1:2364-5203 GCA_003021915.1 Parcubacteria group bacterium SW_4_49_11 | reverse complement strand
CTCCAAGCGTCTCGTCCTCGGGGTACGCGAGAACGCGAACCATCAAGAAATAGGTATTAGGACCGAAAATCCGGTTAGGTGTCGAGAAATCTTGGTGCATTTTGCAGAAGAAGAGGATATTGAGGTAAAGTAAGAGCGGTTGCTAACTGTTTCACATGAAACAGTGCTTTTGAAGGCCGGCTCTGCGCCGGAAATACCGAGAATTTCCCCTTCCTCGGGATGTTTTATGTATGCTATAATACCTGTAATTCAGCAATCGATACGTATGTCCGAGCACAGACACAAAGTGGCTCCGGCCGTGTATCTCATACTTGAAGTAGATGGACACTTTCTGTTTCTTCGCCGACAGAACACCACATTCTACGAAGGGTACTACAGTGTGGTTGCCGGTCATGCCGAACAGGGTGAGACAATTCGCTCCGCAATGGCGCGAGAAGCATACGAGGAGGCAAACATCCAAGTTAATCCGCAGGAGTTGGACTTACTTCATATTATGTCGGATGCGGCGAATAATCGCATTCACTTTTTCTTCCGCCCCCGCAGATGGAAAGGGCCTTTACAAAACAATGAGCCGCATAAAGCGGATGTTTTGGATTGGTTCCCGCGTGGATCTCCCCCTCAACCGTTTATACCTTTTGTGGACCGTGTGTTGCGTTGCATAGACGAAGGTGTCTGGGACAGCGAGAATACGTCGGAGGTGTGATTGGCGGTGCTTCACTGCTTGCTTTATGAAAAGACTAGACAGTAACAAGAAATATTGCGTCCCTTTGATGTGGTGAAAAAATGTGGTATATTAAAGTTATAGACGAAAAGGCCTGGCTCCCACTATAGGGTGTCCGGGTCCTTTTCTTTTGGTGCATCTGGATTATCAATACAAAACAGAGAAATGGGTGTTGACACTGTAAACGGAAAATAGTATAGTTAAAGTGTAGATGAAAAGGCCTGGTGCCCACTATAGGGTGTCTGGGTCCTTTTCTTTTGGTGCATCCGGATCATCGATACAGAACAGAGAAAGATTTTTAAGTCCTGTTTTTGCTTTTTTCTCATCTGATTCAAATACGCCGCATTTCGTGATCGTTCCGAGTAGGTCGGTGAACTGTATCGGATCACAGTATTGAGAATCTACTTGGGTAATATGTAAGAAATACGGAAGGTTATAGTTGTTATTGAGATACGCTCGGAGATTTATTTCCTCATCTGGTTTTGTAAGAAAACGGTCAATAACGAGTTCCATTTCAGGATTATCAAAGTGAGATGCAAGATTTTTATATAGTATTTCCAGTGCGATGCGGATCGTGAAATTACGGAATCGAGGAGGATTATGCGTAGATTCTGACTCAGTCTTGTGAAGATAAGGACCGGTAAAGTTATGTTTATTGAGATAGAACGAAAAAGCATGAAAGTCCTCTATGTCAGCGATATAAGAGAGTAGGTCCAGAGTCTTATTTTGAACAGCCCTTCCTTTGTAATGGTCTTTAAACTCTTTCGTGGCATCCAAAAAGTATCTGAGGCGAGCAAGTTGTGGTGTAAGGTATTTTAACCCGTCACGAGTGGTAACTGCCACGGTAATAATATAAAAATCACTACTATGTTTTCCAATACCTTGATCGCCGACTTCATCAAGAAATAGAAACGTTCGCGAGCTGCTTTGAGACATAGTATACACATTAAGATAGGGTATATTTTATCACGCCTAAGCAAGGTGTAGATTTATTCGTTTTGGCTTGCCAAAAAGGACTTCATGTGCTACCATTCGGCCAATTCAGTAAGCAATGGTTAAGAATACTGAAAGACTTGAATAGATAGCAGAATACGCATGCTCGCGACAGTATATTCGGCGACGGTGGAAGGAATACACGGCAGAAAAATCGATATTGAAGTCGACGCAACGCAAGGATTGCCCGGCATGACCATTGTGGGACTTCCGGACACAGCGGTGAGTGAG
The DNA here is from genome assembly GCA_003021915.1 of Parcubacteria group bacterium SW_4_49_11. GTDB lineage: Bacteria > Patescibacteriota > Minisyncoccia > SW-4-49-11 > SW-4-49-11 > SW-4-49-11. The sequence continues at coordinate 3,258 of PXOY01000043.1, read as the reverse complement.
GCGAGAGAGCGCATGCGCCTAGCGCTTCGGAACGCAGAGGTTGAACTGCCAAATAAGAGGTTTGTTCTCAATTTGGCGCCGGCGGAGGTACGAAAGATTGGTACTTCGTTTGACTTGCCGATGGCGGTGGCGATTTTACAGTCGTTAGGCTCTATTGAGGTGTCGCTGGAGCATCGTATTATTGTGGGAGAATTGGCTCTTGATGGCACCGTACGGGCCGCGCACGGTATTTTACCCATCGCCGCATTTGCCAAGAATAACGGATTCACCGAAATATACGTGCCGGCCGAAAACGCTCAAGAAGCGAGTTTGGTGCATGATATAACCGTGTATCCGGTCAGTTCATTGTCGAGGTGGATGCGGCCGTCGTCCGAGCCGGTCCAGACCGTTCCTGCCTCGTGCGGCGAGGGCGCAATGGTGAAAAGCGTCGCGTAGACCTCCGGCCCGTCCTGATCCTTGATGAGCGGCCCGCCGGGATCGGGGAAAACCCTTCTCGCGAGAACATTTACGAGTATTTTGCCTTCCATGGATGAAGATGAGGTGCTGGAAGTGTCGCAACTCTATAGCGTAGCGGGCCAACTCTCATCCGAACGCCCCTTAATTACCGAACGTCCGTTCCGCGCTCCGCACCATACGGCCTCGAGCTCGTCGCTCATTGGAGGAGGAAGCAATCCGACGCCGGGGGAGATTAGCCTCTCGCACCGCGGCGTGCTCTTTTTAGATGAATTTCCGGAATTTCAACGGGAAGTTTTGGAGAGTCTCAGGCAGCCATTGGAGGACCGCATTGTACATGTCTCTCGCGTACGCAACTCGGTAACGTATCCGGCTGATTTTATGCTCTTGGCAAGCCAGAATCCATGTCCGTGTGGCTATCTGCGGGATCCGGACACCGCG
>PXOY01000043.1:0-2283 GCA_003021915.1 Parcubacteria group bacterium SW_4_49_11 | reverse complement strand
AGGAGATACGTCAGAGAGTCTTAACCGCGCGCGAGCGACAGGCTACGCGTTTTACGGAGCACGCCATTCGAACCAATAGCGAGATGGCACTCAAGGACGTGCGTACTTTCTGTGTGTTGGATGAGGAGACGCAGAATATGTTGAAGGGTGCCGTAGAACGTATGAATTTATCCGCTCGGGCGTATAATCGCGTCCTCAAGCTGGCCCGCACAATCGCGGACTTGGAGGGCTCCCAAAAGATTGTCCTCTCGCACGTAGCCGAAGCCTTGCAGTATCGAGGCCAGGAGGGCGGATGAATGAGTAGCACGTAGCAGGTAGCTAGTAGCAAGAATTTCGTAGCTGGTAGTTAGTAGCTCGTGAAAAAGAAGCCTGAAGCTAGAGGTTTTTATATACGATGGATATATGCCCCTGGCGGCGCGATATACCGTAGATATACGGTTGTATTTTCCTCGTGATAGCAGAGAACAATCAACGTCAGCGGGATGTTGCTATTGGCAGTCCCAACGAAAATAGGCCTCCGTCAAGAGGCCGGTGGCATTTCGACGGTCACCCTTTTTCTATGAACATTGCTTACTTCAACGGATTTTGGGCTCCGTGCACTTCGTAATGGAGATGGCTCGCGTCGGCGGGGATGGTCAGTCCCGTGGAGCCCATTTGACCGACGGTCTGACCGCGATTGACGTGGTTTCCGTTTTTTACGGTAAGACTTCGCATGTGAGAGTACAAGGTTACGGTGTTGTTGGGGTGTTGGATTTTGACATAATTTCCATACCCGCCACCGTGGAACCCGGCCGCGATCACTTTGCCCGGAGCTGACGCGCGGATGTTGGTACCAGGGCTATTGATAATGTCGACGCCTGCGTAATTATAATGGGGTTTGATTCGTCCCGGCGCGGGGAGGGCAAAATACCCGTCAATATTACGTCCTCGATTGGCCGACACTGCTGCGGGTTGCGTGTACGGCGTTTGTTGCGACGCGGTTCGCACCTGAGGTGCTTCTTTGTGCGGAAGTTCACTGTATGGAATATCCGCCTCGGGGATAATAACTTCCGTCTTTTTGGCAATCTGCTCCTCGTCAAGGTTGTTGTAGGAACGAATTGTCTCGGCCTTTACGTCGTACTTCTCGGCGAGCTTCTGTATTTCTTTTTCAGACGTGAGATTCTTCACCACTCCGTTGGTGGGGAGGATATGTAATTCGTCACCGGACGTGATATCCTTCGGACCGCTCAAGTCGTTGGCTACGATGAGCGTGTCTTCGGAGACGCTGAATTTCTGTGCGATATCCGTGAGGTTCTCTCCTTCCTTTACGGTGTAGGTTCGAACCTGCGGGGTCTTCGCTTGGCTCGCGTCGGACGAAAAACTCTGGCCGGTTAACACCGGAGCTTTCGAATTCTCGGATTGGTTGGAAGACTCTTGCAGATATTCCTTCAGACGTGCTTTATCGACTGAGGCGACCTGCTTCTGGGAGCCTCCTGTGATGTTGGCTTTCCATTTGACTTGAGAAAGCGCGGTTTCTCCTTGTACATTCATGAAGGATACTCCTCCTACAAGTATGGCTACGGCTATCCAGGTGCCATATCGCGTAAAAAGCGCGGACGCTCGCGCGCGGGTAGTATTGGATAGGTCTCTAATGTTCTTGATAAGCCCGGTTCACTATGTAGGTTACCATTTACCACCTCAGAAGGTCATAAACAGTCGTGGATCTGAGAGCAAATGGACAACCCCTGAAGACATTCTCAAATATACCGATTCTCGGGTATCCTGTCAACAGGGGTAAAATTCCTTTATACATGCGAAATATAAGGTGTTTTTACTCGGGGGAGCTCTGAAACTCATTGTCGTGCCCTTCCTCGTAATTCGAGCTTCCTTCCCGCGCATGCAGAACCGATTTTATATCTTCAATCAGTCGGGGACTGTAGCTCACGGTTACTCGCGTGGGAACACAGCGTACGTCATGGTTTTTGCCGGAGATAGTCAGATAGACCGGACACGGGCCTTGAGGCGCCTGCGTAAGCACGTCTTTGATGGCCTGGAGTTTGGACGCGGTAACCGGCGGACTCACGGGAATATTGATCCCGATGATTTCTTCCCCTTCGGGGGTGTAAGATCCTTCAGAGGTGGTATTCTCTCGGGTAGCAGGATTGAGATCTTGAGCCCCAGACCGACCGACCTGCTTTGGTTTGCGCCGAATCCAATCTCGCAACGATTCCTGGTCTTCTTCGGCGGGTTTTTTTATGTCTTGAGCAAGGAATTTGCGTTCTCCGTCTTTAGTGCTCAACTTGG
>PXOY01000042.1:7290-19660 GCA_003021915.1 Parcubacteria group bacterium SW_4_49_11 | reverse complement strand
GGATGCGTTTATACCCCCAATGAAGAATCGGGTCATAGTCGAGTTCATTGAGACGGACCATCCGCACCTCGTGTCCCGCTTCTTCGGCCCCTTGAGTGTACGCCTCAGCCAGCGAACGTCCGAGGCTAGACTCTTTGGGGTTCCCATCCAGGACATAAATATTCTGTTTTTTCATAGGTATACTTTACCGCCAAATTCGATATTCAAAATTCTAAATTCTATTCCTCAGCCTCATACGTTATCCGGTACACAACGCCCGCCTTATCATCCGAGACATACAAGTCTCCATTCGGAGCGAACTCCAACGCCACCGGCGTTCCCCAGACATTACCTTGCTCGGTTAACCACCCACTGACCAGGGTTACCGGTTGAGCGGAATCCTTGGCTATATTAAGCCACTCCAGTTTGTACCCGGTCGGAACCGTGCGCTCGTTTGATCCGTGATACGCCATGATTACGGCGTTCTGGAGTTTCTTCGGATATGTGGACTGAGCGGCGTTGGTTACAAACGCGAGCCCCCAAGGTTTGGAATGCGCCGGTAATTGGTATTCGGGGCTCTTGGTTTTATTGCGACAGAAATTGGTGCGGTCCGGAAACTCCGGATCAGCTATCCCATCGCCGTAGCAGAACGGCCACCCGTAATGGGATCCCGGTTCGATACGGTTCAATTCCGCGGGCGGAATATCTTTCCCCAGATGTTCTCGGCCGCGATCCACTCCCCATATTTCTTGGGTATCCTCAACCGAGCGAACCTCAAAGCCAAGCATATTCTTTAGTCCCTGAGCGTACACGCGCTCGTTTGCTCCGCTCAGATCATATGCCATCAAAACGCCGCGTTCCTGCACATTATCGTCACATACATTACAGTCAGCCCCGACTGAGACAAACAGCGTATCTCCCTCGGGGCCAATACGGAGCGTTTTTAACGGATTCTCTCCCCCGCCCGGGAGATCAGAGACGCGAATGGACTTTTCGTTATACGAGCCATCATTTGCCACACCGGAATACGAAATAATCTTACGTTCTGTGGCCACAAACAACGTTCCTTCGTGCCAGGCTATACCATGCGGCGCGTTTAGGTTCTGATCTACCACGCTCGTTTTCTGTTGAGAACTCTCCCCTTCTACGACCACCACGTGCCCTTCTTCGGCGTCTGTCACATACAGGTTGTCTTCAGTGTCAAATGCTATTTTGCGTGGGCTGCCGAGATTTGCCGCGTAAACGGACACGGAAAACCCTTCGGGCGCGTTGAGTTGATGCTGATCGCCGTTGACGTTAATGGTCTGAGGTTTGAGCGAATGGAGCGCGTCCCGTGCGCGTTCCTGATTGAAATTGTTTTCTCGTATCTCTTCGGTCACCAATTGCGCAATCGTGCCTCGTTGCATACCATAGAGTACCAGAAGGATAATCACCGCGAGAAGTAATAGAGCTCCTCCCCACCTGGCGAGGTGTTTACGACTTAATCCCCGCATCAATCACGATTTATTTTAAGCCAAAAGACAAGCGCTGCGCCCACCATCAATCCTACGATGTTGATACACGTGGAAAAAACAGACTCCTTAATCAGCGATTGGTCCAACAGAGCAAATCCTCGGGAAATATTGGCTAATGGGGGCACTAACGAAATGGCCATCGACAAGCCGGCGGCGGTATTGGAAGAGTTGGGCCAAAACCACAGCAACGTTCCCACCAACCCCAATAACAGAGCCACAAAAAAGTATTCCACTCCCACAAAGGGCGTATAACTCACCCTCGGGGTAAAGTTGACCAGTTCGAACACCAAAAACGCGATCAATGCCACTAACAAAGACAGAAATAGCACAAAGATAAGCCGCGCTAACGCTCCCATACTTTTGCGCCATTCTCCAAGATGCAAAAAGCTGATCACTGAGATGATCGGATCAATCAAGGGGGAGACCAACATAGCCCCGATCAACACAAACTCGTTCCCCAACTGAATGCCAAACGCCGCCAACACACTCGAGATAAGCGCGAGCGTGACAAGGTCGGCATCCAACTTACTCTCTTCTTGGGCTTTGTTCTTAATGTTTTGACGCTCAAACAGGCGTTCAATTCCAAACATGAGAAATTACAGGATTAGACGTCGTTCTGGGTAATAAAGCGCACCAGACTGCGCACACTTTGACCACTCGCGCCGTTCGCCATCAGATCGTTTTTCCCTTCGTTCATGGCGGAACCGGCGATGTCCAGATGGAACCACGGATACGCGCGTTTCTCTTCAAGCCCCAAATCTTCATTTCGGAAGAGGTTTTGATCCACAAAGTGACTGAGGAAAAGCCCCGCGATGATGTGACCGGCCATGCGATCCTGAGCGAGACTGCGAATATCGCTCATGCTCCCTTTCAGGGAACCTCGCAGGACTTCTGACATCGGGACGTATGAGGTCATTTCCTGTTCTTGTTCGAAGGTTCGAAGCGCTTTCATTCCCAACTCATAATCATTACACATCAGACCGCTTACGTGCTCGCTCAGGGAAAACATCGCGGCGCCAGTGAGCGTGGCCGCGTCCACGATATAATCCGGATCCAGCAACGTGGCGTATGCCAGCGCATCGGAGAGGATAATCCGTCCTTCCGCATCCGTGTTGATGATTTCTACGGTTTGTCCTGAATAGGTACGAATAATGTCGTCCGATTTATAACTGTTGCCGTTCGGCATATTCTCCACAAACGGACTAATCCAGTGCACCTCCGTGTGTTCCAATTCCAGCTCGGCGAGCGCTTTGGTGGTGCCAAACATCGTGGCCGCTCCGCCGAGATCGGCCTTCATGCCTTTCATCAGCCCTGCGTACTTAATATCGAGGCCACCCGAGTCATACGTAATGCCTTTGCCCACGAGGCAGACTCGATGCTTCACTTCCTTTTGCGGGGAAACGGTAGCGTGCACCATAGTCGGCGCCCACCGACTCCCTCGACCGACGGCAAGAATGCCGTTCATGCCTTTTTTACGCAATTGCTCTTCCGAGAAGATCTGTACATCCACGTTGTCGTACCCATCGAGCTCTCGACTTACTTCGTCCTGAATGCTGTTCGGATTCATATCCTCGGGCGGGGTATCAATAACATGACGCGTCAGGGCAATGCCGGTATGAAGTGCATACAGTTCATCCGCCACTTCCTTTGTTACTAAATGCCGATCAGCCTCCCCTACGCTCACTATCAGTTCTTTCCGCGGACTCTTCTCCTGGGAAAGATACGGGTCATAGTGCCAGGCCGCCTGATGCATTCCCAACAGGAAGCGTGTCAGCCATTGCTGTTGTCCGTCTTCGTCTTGCTCACTCGTCACGTCCGTTACGCCTTCAACTTCCAACTCGGTTATGCTGCTCTTCCCTAACGCGCGTACCACGACCGCGCCCAATTGGTACGGATTAGGCGTATCAAACGGATCGGCGTTTTTCGCCTGCGATTCATGGTCCGCTCCGACGAGCAATCGGTTTTCGTGCGGCAAAAGAAAGGTCTGTTTATGATTGGCCTTAAACCCGTACTGCTCGGCTTGTTCTTGGGATAGATAGTTTGTGTATGTATTCTTCGAGACAAGCGTGACGCGCAGCGCTTGTTCTTGAGATTGGGTGGTTACTAGTGTGTCAGCCATATACGTACTGTTTAGTTAGGAATGTTTATAAGTTTCTGAAGAGGGGTTAATAGGTCCAACTTCCTTGATATGGAGCATTAAAATTACGAGATAATGCTCCTGTTGTATCATCAGCAAAAATACACCACGTAGAATAACACCAACTTGGAATTCTATGTCCCTTTTGTCCTTTAATATCAACTTGAACTATTGGTTGACTTTGAGGAGCTAGTGACATATACGTGTAATATTCTGTATGAGTAACTAGAGAAGATGCTGTAGAAGATCCCACTGCAAAAATGTCATACGTGTCACTAAAAGGGGTGTCATAGTATGCATTTGGCAAATTAGAAGACCAATATCCGTCATAGTTTGCAAAATCTATTTCATAGACAATAGTTTCGTGTTCATATGTATCATCACCATCAAAAACTTGATTATTAAAATAGAAAGTCTGATATGTCTCTTCTCGATTTACTAATGAAAAACCTGTATAGGGAGCCCAACTTTCATTATAAAGGGAAGAAGTACTCACGTCACTAGTACGACTTCTTTCTTTAATGTTCTGCGCCTGTTTACTTTTAAGATATTGCACCTCTTTGACTCCACGCCTGCTTTTCAGATCTTGGATTTCACTAGAAGATAAAGCATTAGACACTTTCAAAGAATCTATCTGTAAACCTTTTTTCCTAGTTTGTCTTTTTGCTGATTTTAAATTTGCTTGCAAACGTTCTAGTTTTTTATTGGAAGACTCACTAATTCTTTGGGCATTGCTTTTTATAGCAGTCGATAAGAAATCTTTATGCTCTTCTTTGAATTTTTCGATCCCCTCTTTCAATTCACCTTTTACCCTATACCCTCCTTGAATAGGACCATATCTATAATGGAGTTCTACAGGTGAATCCATATTTTTTCTTTTTAGAAAACTAACTGTATTTTGAATGTTGAGAGAATCTTTAAATTGAATTTTATAACGCATCCGAGCATTATTTTTAGAGTTTTCCCCCTCTGCTACATTGCCCCAAAGCCCTACTAAAGCTAGGAATATTCCTATTACGAATAAGATTGTTTTTTTTGAATTTATAGCTGCTATCATACGATAAATTCTACCTATTAGGTACAGGATAGCAAAATATTAATTTACAGACAAATAAAAATATTGTATCCTAAGAAAATTAGGTAAAACATAAGTAGTGTGTATATGGGTGATATTATACGAGAAGTACTATATCTCTTCCTCGCCGCACTTTTAACCCTTGGCACATTACTTATTCCCCAAACTGTGAATACTCCGGAAGAAGAAGCGTCAATCACATTTGGCTATCCGTTTTCGTTCGTGACGATGACCTCCGCATACGACGGTGTGGAAATGAGTACTCCTAATCCTAACGAATACAGTAGCGTTACCTATGGAATTTGGGGAATCTGGGAACATCCGACAACCTTTTCCGGACTGTATTTCCTCTATTCTTGGCTTAGTATTTGGTTTGTGCTCCGCCTTATAGTCGCCGGTTTGGGCTACATAAGAGAGCACTAATCTATTTACGAAGAACGATTGGTATGCTATCCTCATCTACGGAGAGTTCCAAAAGGTAACTTCACATGGAAACCTATCCCGAATTCCGAAATCGATTCGATGAAAACCACCTGGATTCGTGCTCATCTAGCAACGAATCCACCTATACATCCAGTAAGCAAAGTGACCATATACGAGAATCGCAAAGCCGACCTCAGTCTATTCCTGAGGGCCCTCTCGAACGAGGGATTAAAGAGGGTGGTGTAACAGACACCAGACCCTAAGTAAACATACCCCGCTTCTCCTGAGGCGGGGTACATATATTGATGCATGGATTAAACGTTACTCACTCTAAAAAACCGATATGAAACGCCATATATTTCTCTGCGCCGATCAAACAAAGCCCAAATGTTGTTTCAAAGATACGGGGTTAGCCTCGTGGGAATATCTCAAACGACGTCTCAAAGAGGTAGATGTTCCGGCTGAGGTTACGTTATTGCGTACCAAAGCCAACTGCTTGGGGGTATGCCACAGCGGTCCCATTGCGGTGGTCTACCCTGATGACGTATGGTATCATTCCTGTAGTCCCGGCAGGCTCGAAGAAATTATTCAGTCTCACCTTCTCTATGGAGTGCCGGTTGTGAAATATCAATTAGAGGTTTGGTAGTTTGTTCGGTTATGGCTAACTCCTCCGACGACCTTAACCAATCGAACCCTGAACGTAAATCTTTTTTAGAAGAGTTTCGATCATTTGCGTTACAAGGCAACATCATTGATCTCGCGGTCGGTCTCATTTTAGGCACGGCCTTTAACGCGATTGTCCAATCATTGGTCGATGATATTATTCTGCCGATTGTCGGCTTTTGGATTAACGAAAGCGCGTTCTCCGAACTGTATATCAATCTCAGCGAGGTGGAATACCCTTCTCTGGAGGCCGCTCAAGCCGCCGGCGCTCCTCTGGTGTTATACGGCCAATTCATCTCCGAAATTCTTGACTTTCTCATTTTGGCTCTTTCCGTCTTTCTGGTTCTTAAGTATTGGCTTAAATACGATCTGAAAAAGTCTGATGCGGCGTAAGAGACGCCAAGGCTTCAATCATATCCGACGCACTTTCGTATCGAAAAAGTTCCCCTCGCATATGAGACGCGCCCGGAAAGCCGTTGATATACATTTTGAGAAACTTTTTCATAACGTTAAAATTCTTCTCTCCTTGCCATTCGTCTTCGTACAGACGGACATGGTTGGTAAAGAGGCGGAGTTTTTCTTCTTTCGAGACATCTTCAGCTTCCCAACCGTGAGCGAAAAAGTAGGGATTCCGGAAAACACCTTTACCAACCATAACTCCATCTAACCGATACCGCTCGGCAAGCTCATATGCTTGCCAAAGATTCTCCACATCACCATTCCCCAAAATGGGCGTGGATTTTCCTTTGCGTTCGCGGATTTTAACCGCTTTGCCGATTTCGTTCCAGTCAGCGGCCACCTCGGACATTTGCTTTACGGTGCGTCCGTGAATGGTGAGCGCGTCGATATCATGATCCAGGAGATGGCCAATCCATTCTTCGGTGGCTATTTCCCCAAACCCGAGGCGGGTCTTTACACTGACCGGAAGCTCCCCAGCTCCGTGCTGCGTGGCTTGAATAATATCGGTTGCCAAATCGGGTTTGTTAATCAGATACGAGCATGCTCCTTGGTTAATAATCTTTTTTACGGGGCATCCCATGTTAATATCAATACCATCAAAGCCCAGTTTCCGAATCATCTCCGCGCTTTGCTCGTAGTGCTCGGGCGTTATGCCCCAAATTTGGGCAATCAGCGGTCGCTCTTTTTCCGTGTAGCGAAGTCGATGCACCACCCTATCATGTCCGGACGAGCAGATTCCGTCCGCACTCGTAAATTCCGTAAACATGACATCCGGCCGCCCGCAGTCAGCAATAACCCTCCGAAAGACGGTATCGGTCACGTCCTCCATCGGAGCCAAGGCCATGATAGGCCGTTCTATTGTCTGCCAGACGTTGGAAGTCATACATGTCGGGAAGGCGGGACTCGAACCCACAACCTCGCGCACCCGAAGCGCGCGCGCTAGCCATTGCGCCACTTCCCGCATTTTCCTATTGTGCCATGTATAACCGCAAAAATCAACGTTGTAGCGTCTATCTCACTTCAAACGTTACAAACCCGTGCCATTCTCCGTTCTCTACCCGAACGTCTTCCACACGAGCCAGTTCCGGACCGTTCCAACACCATGACACGAGCGTATCAAGCTTATCCGGAAATCCTTCTCCCTCGATGTACACCGAGCCGTCCGGCTGATTTCGTACGTAGCCGGCAACCCCCAATTCTTGAGCTTTCTGTAAGGTTGATTTCCGATAAAACACCCCCTGCACGCGTCCGGTAACGTGAATATTGTAGTGTGTCTGTTCCATATCCCGGGAGGTTATTTGCTGAACTCGGATGTATATACTCTCCCCTTACTATATCACAAAGTATGATGTACAGTTGATTAAAAAGAATCCTGAAGCCTGCAAAAAGTAGCACGTAGCAGGTAGCGAGTAGCAAGGAAATAGTATTTAGAATAGGTGTATACGTTCATACCTGTTCAACGCCAGTGGGACGTTGCTATTGGCAGTCCCTACGAAATAGGAACCAAGGTGACCCGGATGGGAATTCTTGGGAAAGAAACAAGGTACTGGAGATAGCATCCACAGAATCTGTTGGGGTGAGCGAGCCAAATTCTAGTTCAGCTCAAGAACATTGTCACTCTTGGCCACCTCCATCACCTTGGCGAGAAGACGGAGTGTGTGCTCATGGTCTTCATCGTTTCCAGCCCCACATAGGTCTTCGAGCACCACTGTACGATAGTCGCGGTCGTGCGCCTCGCGGGCTGCCGATTGAACGGCCATATCCGTCGCTACGCCACCGAGGAGGATTGTGTCCACCTTGAGCGTCGAAAGAATCGCTTCGATCGAAGTCGCGTAGAACGCGCTTACGCGGTGCTTGGTGATAAGAAAATCCGTGTCCGTCTTATCAAGAGACGAATGGATCTCCGTCGCCCAAGTGTCGAGTTGGAGCGCGCCGAACTTCTTGGCGGCTCCAAAGAGCGGGGACGACTCAGGCCATTCGCGGTAGTCGGATGAAAACCCGACCCGAACGAACATGACGGGAATGTCTTTTGCTCGCGCCTTGGCGATCGCGCCGTTGACGTTCTCGAGAACGCCACGCTCCTTCACAAAGGCCGGATAGCCCTTGCCGGCGAATTTCCCTCTCTCATCAACGATCTCGTTGATGAAGTCGATAAGTATGAGCGCTGTGTTCATGTTGTCTTCTTTCATGATATATTCAACGCCAGTGAGGTGTTGCTATTGGCAGTCCCCCGAAAATAGGAGCTCGCTAGAGCTCCGGAAAAAACATGTATGTTTTTTCAGTGACCGTAGTAATTCGATTTCGTCGGGAAGGTGGGACTCGAACCCACAACCCCCTGCACCCAAAGCAGGTGCGCTCGCCATTGCGCCACTTCCCGTCTCAAACCCAACTATAGCAAGAGCATACGGACACGTCAATTTAAAACGCCCGATTGCGACAGCTCGCAACCGGACGTTGGATAACTAGTGTCTGTTAGTAACTCACTTCGCCCTCAATGGTGCTTCCACCACTCGTGGTGCCCTGATCGTTTGATTCGTCCGTATTTTCTTCTTCTTGCGTACTGTCGTTACTGTCTGTCGTGCTTCCGTCATTGGAGCTCCTTCCGTTACTGGAGGTGTCTTCGCTACTAGAACTGCTTCCGTTGTTCTGGTTCTGGTTTTGATCAGTTTCGTTTTGTTGCGTTTGCTCTTCTTGGGATGTATTTTCATCCTCGGAGTCTTGTTGTTGTCCGTCGGACACCAACGTCGCAACCAAAATCGCTCGGGGCGTTTCGTCGTTGGAGTTGGAATTCTGCGAGTCTAATAAACTGGAATCCGTATACACACCAACCTGCATACCTTCCTGTAAGGCACTGACGCTCATCGAACTAACCTGGTAAGGAGGTTCCGGAAGCGTAGAGGCCGTACTGGCCGTCCCGTTTTGCTCAGCGGACGCGTTGGTAGAAGAATCATCCCATTGCACGAACTTCGTTGCGCTGTCAATGGCAAACGTACGGTTCGAGCCGTTAGGTTTAACGGTCAGCATCCCATTTTCTACATCGACATTCGTAATTTCACCACTCGTATACCGAAGGTCAAGTTGTCCGCGTCGCTCGGCAAAACCGGTATTTGATACGGATCGAAGCGCGTAATTTTGATTCAAAAACACAATCTTTTGAAGAACTGCGCCCACGAGTACGGCCAAAAGGGTAAATACAATAAGAGTAGCGGTTTTGGCCGCAACTGACCCTAATCGATGTACATCTGCTTCTGACATTTTTTGGTTTTTATTCATAAACAATTTGTATTATATTTTATATGTTTAGACTATCGAGGAGGAGGCCGGTTTGTCAAACATGGGTAATGTGGATTAGTATGAATCAGAGAAAGCCCCTAATACCCATTTCTTATGAAACGTCCCGTAGTTCTTCTGGTGTTAGATGGCGTAGGATATACGCAAAATTACGAAAGAAACGCCTTCGCTCAGAGCTCAACGCCTACCCTCCAGTCTCTTAAAACGTCGTATCCCTATGCGTTACTGCAAGCTTCTGCCATGAGTGTCGGTCTCCCTTGGGGTACCGCGGGCAATTCGGAAGTGGGACATCTCTGCATGGGATCGGGACGGATCATTTATCAGAATTTACCACGCATTTCGGTGAGTATTCAGAACGGCTCCTTCTTCTCCAACGACGCCCTTACGAACGCCATAGACCATACGAAAAAACATAACTCCAAACTACATATTATGGGACTGGTGGGACCGGGGAGTGTACACAGTAACTTTGATCATCTCAAAGCCTTGGTGGAACTCGCGAGCCAAAAAGGAGTCTCGGATCTTTACATTCACGCTTTCACCGACGGTCGGGACTCGGGGGTGACCGAAGGCAAAAACATGCTCGAACGGCTCACCGAATTCATCAAGGACCAAGGCACGGGCGAAATTGCGACGGTTATGGGCCGCTTTTACGCCATGGACCGAGATAAAAATTGGGATCGCACGAAACAGGCCTTCGACTGTATAACCCATGGTAAAGGCGAGCACGGCGAAGACTATGCCACGACGTTACAGACCTACTACGACAATGACACCACTGATGAATACATCCCTCCCACTGTCCTCAACGAAGACGGCTTAGTCGCAGAGAACGACGCCATTGTGTTCTTTAATTTCCGTGAAGATCGAGCGCGTCAAATTACCAAAGCGTTCGCCCTTCCGTCTCTGGCGAAATTTGAGCGCGAACTCCCCGAAAATCTCTACGTGACCACCATGGTGCGGTACGAAGATCAGTTACCGGTGGATATTGCGTTCCCCCCGCGCGATGTACAAAACACGCTTCCGCAAATGCTCAGTGAGGGTGGGAAGACGCAACTCCACACCTCAGAGACAGAAAAGTACGCGCACGTTACCTACTTTTTTAACGGCGGCAAAGAACAAGCATGGGAGGGCGAAGAATGGTCGCTGGTGGCGTCTTCGGGCGCCAAAAACTACAATGACACGCCGGAAATGCAAGCGGCGGAAATCGCTCAGAAGGTGCAACAAGCGGTGAAAAGCGGCGAATACGACTTTGTTCTCGCGAACTTCGCCAACCCGGACATGGTCGGTCACACCGGCGATTTTGAGGCGGCGAAAGAAGCTATGGAATTTGTCGATCAACAGATCGGCACTATCTGGAAAACCATCCAAGAATTTAACGGCATACTTTTGGTCACCTCCGATCATGGCAACTGCGAGGATATGTTTGATATGACCACCGGCAAATCCACCACGAATCATACGACCAACCCGGTACCGGTGTACCTCGCGGGCCACGAATTTGAAGTAGAAGACAAGGAAGCGCACGAAAATTACCAACTTGACGCGCGGGCCAAAGGGATTTTAGCGGATATTGCGCCCACCATCCTCGATATATTCGGTCTTGAGAAACCGGAAGAGATGACCGGGTATTCCCTGTTAAAGACACTCGATCTCCCACGGCCGAAGATGCCGAAGTAGCACGGAGTGAGTAGTTAGAATATAGTATTTGGTATTTAGTATTTCCTTGCTACTCGCTACCTGCTACGTGCTACTTTTTCAGGCTTCTCATTATTGCGCTAAGGGCACACGAAGGCGTTCTAACGTGCCTTGGAATTGTTTATTGGTGAACACATCAGTGGCCTCGTACGAGGTCGGTTTAAGAAGCTGCATCCGGCTTTCAGTATTGGGCGGCGGGGTGATGGCCACCTGAAAGACCGCCCTCTGCGTGGGATTTAAGAATCCGGTGTGCGGTGGGATGGAATCGATTGTCCATGTGACTACTCGCGACCCTTCTTTATAGGTTAAGTCTCCTCCTCCAGTTTCCGTTTGGCCGGTCCATTCGACGTTGGGGGGAAGCGACGTTTGGAACTTCACTCCCGAAACTGTGTTTGTTAAGTTGTCCGCCTCCCACTTGATGGTATATGTCGTCCGTTTATTGATCTGGGGTGGATTCGGTCCGCTATTTACGATAGAAGAAATATTGCTGTTATAGTTTTTGGTGGAGGAGGCAAAGAACTTCGTATGCATCTTCACCTCGGAAATATTACTCTCCACTACCTTGTTTACGCCCAATTCCGCGGGGATCTCGTCACTTTCAAACGAGGCTTTGCTCTGTACGGTATAATTTTTGTCATCAGGCGAATTCACCGGAACCCGATCTTTTAGGGAAATCTTATACTCCACACTCCCTTTTTCTCCTGCTTCCAACACCCGCAGATCGGGAAGTCCGGACGGCGTCCAGGTAAGCGTATTCGTACTCGCGTCAAACGAAGCGTTCGAGGGAACGAGCGTGGACAGATCATACAACTCCCCAGAAAGCTTCGCGCGCAGTCTCCAATTGCGAATCGGAACATCGGTGGTATTCTCAAACGTAATCTTATAGGTCAGATCTTCTCCCGCGGAAATCGTTTGCACATCACCCTTCACGTTATGAGAGAGCGCTACATACGCTTCGGAAATCGACGTTGAATCTTTGACCCTCGTGTATCCTAAAAAGCCGTTTTCGGCATTTACTCCCACTTTGGCTTTCCCAACTCCGGATTCTTGCGGCGTACCGCTTAACCGTCCGCGAATGCGAACCTCAAAGACCCCGCCTCGCTTGATCTCCGGAATACGAAACGTACTATT
>PXOY01000042.1:0-7253 GCA_003021915.1 Parcubacteria group bacterium SW_4_49_11 | reverse complement strand
CCCCGCTCGCCACTTCTTGTGGTGCTCGTACATTCACGACCAGCGGACTATCAGTGATAGAAACGGCAAGCTCTGTATCAGCTATATAGGAATTCTCCTCGGGAGCAGGACTATACTTGAGTCTTCCGCGCAAATACTGCAAACTTTCCACTGGCGCCACAAATCGGCCCGACACCTCAAACTCGAACGATTCTCCGGGTTCTATTTCTCCGATCTGAAAGGCATCAAGCGTTTTACGTTGCTGATCAAGAAGCGCGATCTCCACATTTTGAAACGAGTCGGACAGATTCAAGGAAAGTTCCGCGTTTTGAAGGGTAACCTGATTGTTGTTCGTATAGCGGACGGTATAGGTCTGTCGTTCGCCCGCGGAAACGTCTGTTTGCCCTTCAATGCTAAACGTAACGTTTTCTTCCTGAAACCGCTGCTCATTCAAATATACGAGTGCGCGAATTCCAATAATTACGAGAACAAGCGCCAGGAGGCTACCAAAACCGATCAACAGTTCTTTTTTGTAGCGTCTGAGGACCGGTTTTTGCCCGCCCTGAAACGCTTCTTTACCAGGACCGCCCCGCTTTCTCTTTCCTTTCGAGCTGTATGGGGTTTTATTGGAGCGCTTTAATTTTTCAAAGCCTCTTTTTTGTTTCATTTTTTTCTGAGTTTCTTTGAGAAACGACATAATACACGGATTTTACAGAACTTACGATACATTATATCGTACATGACGCCTGATACTCGAGATACCGAAAGCTCATCTGAATCAAATGATCGGCAAGTGTGCTGTCGTCGAGAAACGGAGTAACCACTCTTTGAAAATGCCCCGCTTGAAAGGCTCTCAGAAGAGCGATTTCGTCGGATTTCAGCCACATGTCTCCCTCGCGCGTGTCGGCATAGGACGAGCTCACCAGTCCTCCTTCGCGCAGATGAAGAACAAACCGAGGGCTCTTCACCGCTCCGGAACGCACACAGCGGGTTAAGTCCACCCCTACCCCACTCAAAAACAGAAGCCGAAAAATCATGAATACGAGCATGAAGTCCCATTCGGAAGGCGTGATATCAGCGAGCGTCTGACAGATTGCAACCGCTTCCTCAAAGAGCTCCGGCTCCGGGTCGGACTCTTGTCCCATTGTCTCCAGAATATCAAAGACCACCAATGCTAAGCTATACGTCACCAAAGAACGCGTCGCCTCGCCCAACAGATCGTTGAGGCTTGCCACATCGTTCACCGCGATAACCCGGTCGAACGAACGTCCCGGCACACATTCCACCTCTACCACCGAGTACGGATTCAGCCGATACCTCAACTTCGCTCCTTCGCGCTTAATACCTTTCGCAAGAAGGGTCTTTTTCCCCCATGCCTTCGTAAAGACAATAATAAGCCGGTCTCGCTCTGTCATTTCTCGAAAGGAGAGTACAATCCCGCGTGCGCGGTAGAGCCGGGCCATACGTCAGCTAGACTTCAACCACCACCGGCAAAATCATCGGCCTGCGCTGGGTCTTCTGATAAATAAACAGTCCCAGTTCTTCCCGAAGCGCGTTCTTTACGTATTCGTAGTTCAATTCAGAACCTTCCGGGTACTTTTCTTCCACCACTTCCTTAATTCGTTTCCGGATATCCTTAATCAGCTCGCCCGACGTCTTCATATGGACAAACCCTTTGGAAATGATCTCCGGGTCTTGAGACAAGGTGTTCGCTTGGGTATCGACCAAGACAATCACCGTCATCATACCGTCTTGCGCGAGCAACTGACGATCACGAATAACCACTTCTCTCAGGTCACCGACGCCAAGACCGTCCACCATCACGTTATAGGAAGGCACTGTTTCGGTGGTGGTGCGCACTTCTCCATCTTGCGCCTCCACCACGCGTCCGTTGTCCGTGAGAATGATATGATCTTTCTCCATGCCGTTCTCAACCGCCATTTGCTCAAAGAGTTTGAAGGAGTAGAAATCTCCGTAGATGGGCTGCAGATATTGCGGGCGAATAACATTGAGGAACATCCGCAAATCTTCTCGCGGCGCGTGTCCTCCGATGTGCACATCCATCATTTTGTAGTTGATGATACGGCCCCGCTGTTTGGCGATTAAGTCTTTAAGCCCTTGTACAGCCGACTCGTTCCCCGGAATAACCGAGGACGAAAACACCACCGTATCTCCCTTTTCAATCGTAAAATTCTTGTGTTCTTTATTCGCGATACGCATTAACGCGGCTTTGGACTCACCCTGCGATCCGGTGCAGACAATGGCCACCTTTTCGGCTGGCATGCGTAACGCCTCTTTCGCGGAAATGACCGTTTTGGGGTTAAAACTCGCGTATCCGAGCTCTTTCGCGATCTCAATATTGGTACGCATGCTGTATCCTTCAATGACCACCTTGCGGCCGTATTTTTCGCAAATTTTGATCACCTGTTGCACACGGTTCAGCATGGTGGAGAAGGTCGCCACGATCACCTTCGCTTTGGCCTGCTGCATGATGGCATCAATATTGTACTGCACCGTGGTCTCGGAAATGGCGTGTCCGGGCTTGCTAACGCTCGTGCTATCCGCCATGAGCATTTTGACGCCTTCGTTTCCCAAACGCGCGAAGCGTCCCATATCCGCCGGTTTCTCATCCAACGGACTGTGGTCCAATTTAAAGTCTCCGGTATGAAGAATCGTTCCTTCGGGCGTATGAATAATAAGAGCCGCGGAATCCGGAATACTGTGGTTCACGTGCAGAAATTCCACCTTAAAACTTCCGAGCTTAATGGTATCTTCATGCTTTACTGCATGCGCGTTCAAAGCCGGAGCTTGGGTATGCTCGGCCTGCCGACGTTGCATAATGGCCATGGTGAGCGGGGTGGCGTAGATGGGCGGATTGCCGATCATCGACATCACATGCGGTACACCACCGATATGGTCCATGTGCCCGTGCGTAATCAAGGCAGCGCGCACCTTGTGTTCTTTGCCCTTGAGGTAATGCGGATTGGGGATCAGATAATCAATACCCGGCTGATCTTCTTCCGGAAACTGAAGCCCCATATCAATGACAATAATATCGTCACCATATTCCAAAATCGTCATGTTGCGCCCCCCAAGCTCTTCGGCACCGCCGACGGGGATAACGCGCAGTTTCTTCGTATCTTCAGGAAACGGATCTTTGGCCCGGAGATACCGAGTGCTCTGATCACTAAGATCGCGCACAAAGGTTGCTCCGCGGCGCACATCCGTATTTTTATGCGTATTGGCCATAGAAATTTACATTATTTAGCATTATTACACTTCTACCACGACCGGCAAGACCATGGGACGACGCTCGGTACGTGCGAATAAGAATTTTCCTACTTGCTCGCGCAGTTCATCTCGGATATAGGACGTGTTAATTTCGGAGGCTTGCTCGGCCAGCAGTCCCTCTCCGATCATACGGACCTGTTGCTTCACTTCTTCCATAAGTTCTTCGGACTCCTTCATGTAGACAAATCCGCGAGACATCACTTCCGGCTCTTGATAGAGTCGCTTGGTGGCCGTATCCACAATCAGAACTATGTTGAGAATACCGTCCTCGGACATCATCTGTCTGTCACGAAGGACCACTTCCTTGAGATCCCCCACACCGAGACCGTCCACCATAACATTCGAAGACGGAATACGCTCTTTGGTGCGGACTCGTTGTTTATAGTCAAAGATCATCACATTGCCGTTTCGGCCGATCGGAATGAGCTTATCAGGATACCCGAGCGCCTGAGCCGTATCCGCGTTAGCGCGTAACCGATGGTCATATCCCTTAATCGGGAGCACAAACTTAGGCTTCACAATATTAATCATAATCTTGATATCTTCGCGATGCCCGTGCGCTCCGGAATAAATATCCAGGAAGGGCGTATGGTAGGTAAACGCGTCCTGCTTGGCGATATTGTCTTTGAGTTGCGCAATGGAGCGTTCATTTCCCGGCACCAACGAAGAGGGAAACATCGCGCTATCCCCTTCATTGAGCACAAACGTAGGATGCTCCCGATTCATAATTTTGATAAAGTGAGGCACATCGTCTCCTTGATACCCCGTACAGAGCACCACCAATTGGCTATCCGGCAAATCCTTCAAGAGCTGCGGACCCACAATCGTTCCTTTTCCAACCTGAATCATGCCGCGTTTTCGCGCCGTGTTAAAGGTGTTCAAGATGCTCTTGCCCTCAATGAACACATGACGGTTGTTCTTTTCCGCCGCCGTAATAATTTGCTGAATGCGATTCAACATAGAAGGATACGTCGTAATAATCGCTTTTCCGGGCGTACGATGCATATAACGCTCGATCATTTGGCCGATCTCTTGTTCCGAGGGCGCGTAGCCTTCCTGATCAGCGGCGTGACTGCCCACCAACAGCGCGAAAATGTCCGTATCGCTGTACTTGGCGAAATCTCCCACGTTTGCCACCGGCTCGTTTAGGGGGGTGTAGTCAAATTTAAAGTTCGGGGTGTAGACTACTTTGCCTTGTTGCGTATAAACACACAACCCGATATTCCCCGGAATATTATGATTTAAGCGGAACGCATCTACCTTAAAGGACCCCGGACGCACGGAACTCCCCGACTTCAGGAGTCGCTTCCGATAATCGAGTTTCTCTGCGTTTACGTTGCGTCGATTTTCAAGCACCGTAAACGTCTCGGCGGTGGCGTAAATGTCCACTCCCGGAATCAGAGATAAAATATAGGGAACCGCTCCAATATGATCATAGTGGCCGTTCGTCAAAAACACGCCTCGAATTTTGTGCGCGTTTTCTTTGAGATAGGAAGAGTTGGGAATAATAAAGTCCACTCCCGGTTGATCGGCGCCGGGGAGTTGAAGGCCCATATCGAGGACGATAATATCATCGTCCTGTTCGATAAGCGTCATATTTTTTCCGTTCTCCTGCAGCCCCCCCAACGGAATAATCCGTACATTACAGGGAGACAGTTCCTGTCCCTCTTGGGTGTACTTCACCTCTTCGGAGGAAGATTGCGATTGTTCAGACTGAGACATAGCGAACAAAACGTATTACTTTGTACTACTTAAGACATATTTCGAAAGAGACAAACCGTATTGGGATTATATTGTCATTCCTCTTTCTTATACAAACAGAGATTTGGCACTCAAACAACCGCCATGTGCCCTATCCCTTATCTGTATACGAAACGTTCGAAATTCGTTTAAAAACACTCGCGTCAGAGCTTACACGGCTTCTTTGGATCCGCTTGCTTTTTGACGCGTGATACTTACCTTCTCGTCCTCAATAACTCCCTCGCTAACCAGCAGGTTGTGCACGGTTGTACTCGGTTTTGCCCCGCTTTGGAGCCATTCTCGAATGCGCTCTCCATTTAATTTCACAAAAGACTGAACCGGATCATATGTTCCGACTTCTTCAATACTTTTCCCTTTTACAGGGCGCCAGTGTTCGGTTACGACGACACGATACACGGGATGATTGCGCTTTCCAATTCGAGACAGACGAATGCGTACCATGAGAATGCGTTACTTAATGTTATAAAACTGACCCTGATTATACGCCCCTTTCCTCCTCTTTGTCAACCTCGTCGAATTACTACGGTAACTGAAGACACCTACGGTTCGAATAGTCAACGGTCACTCAAAAAACATTCTGTTTTTTGCGGCTTTCTATCGAAAGCCTATTTTCAGAGGACTGTCGTTAGCAGTATCCCGCTGGCGTTGAACAGCTATTACGAAGAAATACCGGAGGTGCCCCGAAGGGGCGGTGGAGTTTTCGTCAAATACCATTTATCTTAAAGACGACATAAATAGCTACGCAACCTCCCTTCCCTTCGGGCTTTCCCTCCTTTAAAAAGGAGGGAAACACAGCAAGGTACACCTACATGGTCACGTGCCAGTAGCAAAACACAACCATATATCGCGCCGTTAGGCGCATGTCTCGACTATTCTAAATACTAACTACTATTTCCTTGCTACTCGCTACCTGCTACGTGCTACTTTTTCAGGCTTCAGGATTCAGGCTTCTGTTTATTCTTACTACATGCTACTATTTCAAAATATGATACGATAAGAAAGTATGAAACCGAAACAGACGGTAGCACATATATGGCAATACCACAAATCCAAACTGATTTGGGGCGGGTGTTTTCTGTTTCTGTTCGCTCTCACCGCAGCGAGTATTGGCTACACCGTCCATCGCAAACATGAGATCCGCCAAGCCGCGCTCGCCAAAGGCCTGGACGAAATTACGATCATCAAACAGACCGAAACCGGACAAACGAAAAAACTGAATATTACGGAAACCGTATTCAACATTCTTACTGCGTCTATCCGACAAAAAGGACGTCTCGACAGCCAAGCCAAGCAAGAAATCAGCAACCTCTCTATTAAAGACGTTCGGTTCCCCCCGCTTCCGGAGCAATACTTACGCACGTACGAGACGTCCCGCAAGGAAGACATTGCACAGTATTTTCAGAAGGTGTACAATATCCTTAATAGGAAGCACGAAGAAGTGAGTGTCCAAAACATCACGAAAAAAGCGGTGAACCGACAAGAAAACGGAAAAAGTCTCGAAAATCTGCGCTCTGTTAACGAAACCATGTACTATGACCTGGTCAATGCGCAGGTTCCTCAACCGGCTCTCAAAGTGCACAAAAGCTACCTTCGCATCGTTCAACTTCAGTATCATCTCCTCAACGGGCTCTCCAAACAACAAGATGACCCGTTAGGGAGAAAAACCAATTACCTCCTCGCGGTGGAAATTCTTCAAGAACTTCGACCGCGCCTAAATACCGAAATAAAAGCGCTGGAGAACCAGTATGGCCTCAATCTGCAAAACCAAACTCCTTCCGATGAGTCTCAGAAAACAGAACAATCAGACCAATAATCCGCTACGCGCCATGATCATAGTGGCAGGATTTTTCCTGCTTTTGAGCGCTTTTTCTTTTGCCGGAGCTCAGGAAGAAGGATCCGGAGGGGAGGAAGGTACTGAAGCGGAAGAAGGTGCCGGTGCTGAAGAGGAAGGTGCTGGAGCTGAGGGAGAAGGGTTTCGGGAAGGAAACGGATTGTATGGAAACGCCCAATGCGGAGAATTGACGTGTGAACCGAACGAAGTGTGTCAAAAAACCTTCGGAGGGTTTAATGACAACGACGTACTCCCCCCCAATCCGGTTCCCCCGGAAGTAGGCGCCCGAGACGGAGATCCGAGTGACGGCCCTGACGCCGTGGGTGATTCCAACACGGTCGAAGAAGGTGGTGGGTATGACGACGTCCAGTACCGGTTTGTCAAACCGCCG
>PXOY01000041.1 GCA_003021915.1 Parcubacteria group bacterium SW_4_49_11 | reverse complement strand
TTCATAGAAGCCGTACCCCGAGATATATGGTGAGTATTAAGAATGCTGGAATGGCCTCTCGTCTTCTCTTTTCTTCTCCCGCTCATATATGCTACATTGCCCGTATCCTTCAGGAAAGATAACTTACGTGTATGGGTGGCACCATCGCAAAAAAATATCCGATTACCGAGCGCGAACAACACTGGCGAGACTTTTGGCATGAACATCAGGTGTATGCCTTCGACCCCCATTCGGATAAACCGATCTACTCGGTCGATACGCCGCCCCCGTACGTCAATGCGGATCATCTGCACTCCGGGCACATTATGAGCTATTCCCAGGCGGAGTTTGTAGTTCGGTACAAGCGCATGCAGGGCTACAACGTGTATTACCCCATGGGGTTTGACGACAACGGCCTCCCGACCGAAAAGTTCGTGGAGCAAAAGTATAATCTCGATAAAAATTCCATCAATCGTTCGGATTTTATTGCCAAATGCCTGGAAGAGACGGAGCAAGGTATTCAGACGTATCGCGAGCTATGGGATCGCCTCGGTATTTCGGTTGATTGGAACTACACCTACAGCACCATCGCGCCATACGCCACCAAAAACTCTCAGTGGTCATTCATCGATCTCTATCAGAAAGGGCTGGTTGTCGAACGTAAGGAGCCGATTATTTGGGACACGGAATTTCAGACCGCGCTTGCCCAAACCGACCTCGATGAAAAGGAAGAAGAGGGTACCCTCAACGACATCGAGTTTAAGGCACAGGATGGCACTCCGCTCGTAATTTCCACCACGCGCCCCGAATTGATTCCGGCCTGTGTCGCACTGTTCTATAACCCCGAAGACGAACGATATCAGCACCTGAACGGACAGAAAGCGATTGTCCCGATCACCGAACACGAGGTGGAAATCAAACCGGACGAGGCGGTGAACATGGAGTACGGAACCGGCCTCATGATGGTCTGTACGTGGGGAGATACCGAAGACATTGATAAATGGAAACGGCACAATCTGGAGACGCGATGTCTGATTGACGAGGGCGGAACCGTCAACGAAACGGGTGGTCCGTACCAGGGCATGGATATTCATACCCTCAGAGATACCATTCTCGAAGATCTCCGCGAAGCCGGCGTGCTCCAAAATCAGGAAGAAATTACGCACGTGGTGCAGGTCAGTGACCGTAGTGGCCGGCCGGCCGAATTTGTCATGACTGACCAATGGTTCGTGCGTGTGCTTGACTATAAAGAGGAACTGCTCGCGCAAGGACGCAAACTGAATTGGTACCCCGAAAAAATGTTCCAAGCGTATCAAGACTGGGTGGAGTCTCTGAAGTGGGACTGGTGTATTTCCCGTCAGCGCTACTTTGGGGTGCCGTTGCCGGTCTGGTATCACGTCGAGACCGGGGAGGTTATCGTACCCGAAGAAGACGAACTTCCCGTCGATCCGACCGAGGACACTCCGCGCGGATACAAGCCGGAAGAGGTAACGGCCAATCCGGATGTTATGGACACCTGGATGACCTCGTCCGTCTCACCGCTGATTGCTTCGGGGCTCGTACAAGACGAAGACGTAAGCTCTCGGCTGTACCCTATGACGCTTCGGCCGCAAGGTCTTGATATTATTCGTACGTGGCTTTTCTACACCGTCACCAAATCGTACTATCATCACGATATTCTGCCCTTTCGGGACGCTATGATTTCAGGGCAAGGCCTCGACAGCGAAGGCCGCAAAATTTCCAAACGGCTCCAAAACTTCACCGATCCGCACGAGATTATGGCCGAGTACGGCGCGGATGCACTGCGCTACTGGGCCACGGGCGCAAACCTCGGCGAGAACCTCAGATACAGCGAAGAAGTGGTTAAAAAAGGTAAGAAAACGGTCACCAAGCTCTTTAACGTGGCCAAGTTCGCCGATATGCACGTCAGTCACCTCGCTCCCGAGCAACAAGGAACGCTTCCGGAAACGCCCGCAAGCGAAGACCGCTGGATCCTTCATCATCTCAACCAAACCATTACCACGGTAACCCAAGCCTTTGAGGAATACGAGTACTTTAAAGCCCGCTCCGCGATGGATGATTTCTTTTGGCACTATCTCACTGATAACTATATGGAATTCATCAAACACCGCCTCTATGATAAGAGCGGCGACGAAGGCGAAGCGTCCCGTGACGCGGCACGTCAGGTGCTCTATATCGTACTCAGAGACATCACCAAGCTCTACGCGCCCGTCATGCCATATATCACCGAAGAAATCTATCAGAGTTTATTCCGCCACCGAGAAGGTGAGGTCAGTATTCATCGCACCGAATGGCCTGTTGTAGATGAATCCTTAACCACCTCTTCCGAATTTTTGGCCGAGTTTAGTCATGTATTAGAAGCTATTGAAGCGGTGCGACGGTACAAATCACAAAACGAAATACCATTGGGCAAAGAACTGGAAGAATTTAGCTACGAAGGACCGGACGTATTAAGCCGGTACAAACCATTTATTGAACGAGCCGTACGCGTCAAAACACTTACTCTTACCTAGACGTCATCATCTCAAAAATATACGTTCGGTTACTGTGAAGTACGGGCATAATCTCGGGATACGGCTTATATTCACTACACAATGCCTACCCACCCATAGCCCCGGTTCGTTCATAGAAGCCGTATCCCGAGATATATGGTGAATATAAAAATTTTGAGATAACCTCTAAGCACCTGCCGAGCGTTTGCATTCACCCCTTACCTCCTGTAGGATGCACGCACAAGGAATTTGCACATTTTCGAGGTACATTGCTATGTCTTACGGATCCTCCTCCCCTATCGGACCTCAAGATCCTCAGACGGCAGATGAGCACATGCTTATCACGGACGTGGCCGCTACTCGAGAAATACATATTAAGAAAGGAGTCCACGGCACGTGGCATTCCGCGGGCAAAATTAAACGCCAGTGTATTGAAAAACTCGTCAACGGCCAAAGCGCCGAGCCAGCAGGAGACGAATGGACACCGCTTACGTGGGCGCACGTATATCGGTTTTTGTTTCACAAAGGTATCCTGACCGACGAAGAGGTTCTGTGCCGTATGGGAGATATGGAAGTCGACGAGTTTCTACTACTGCCCGTTCCAATTGAATACATGAAGGCCAAGCTTGAAAAGCTCCGTTTCCGTTAATGATGATTTCGCCGCCTACATGTCAATACATGTAGGCTTTTATGTATGCCGATTTTGAATCAATGCAGTTGCGCATTTTTTGGACGTATGATATATTATTGTAGGTACATTCACACACAACAAAACCTACGATGTATGAACAATACCAGATTCTTCACAGACAGTACTTTGACGGCGATTTAAGTGTTGAGGCGTTGCTCTTTCATGTAGGCAACTTACTTTCGGTGGAGGTTAACCAGACCATCGAATTTCCTGACGAGCCATGCATGATTATCTCCAATCACCCCAAGTGTGATCCGCGAGCCGGTCTGCAAACCCGAAACTTGGGTAGCTTAAAAGGGCATAATTACTATCAGCACAATACGCTGTGGTTCCCAACCATACGCGAAATTGTGATGCAACATATAATCCCTCGCCCGTTTAAGACGTTGGCTCGCCCCATCGGATATGACATCGGCATGCAGGAACTGGGCTGCCTTTTGCTCCCTCCAGGACACGGGGTAACGCATACCACGCATTACTTGAAACGTCGCCCTCATCTGTCGTGTTTGATCTATCCGGAAGGGGGGTTTAACCGCCTTTTTTCGCAGTCGTTTAGGAACGGGTTTTATCACATCGCGCGTAATGTAGGGTACGCCTACATCGTATGGCTCATCATTGACCCCATCTTGGGGCTTTACCGCCGTAATCGGGTTACCGCCATGTGTGTTGAGCCGGTACCTCATCTCCCGGAATCCACACAATCGTGGGTGACTCACGTACAAAATCGGTACATAGCTAATACCAATCAACTCTATCAAGAATTTAATCTTGAATAACACACGCGCATAATGCTATAAATAAGGGTAGAAATAGTATCCCTTATTTTTTATGCACCGACTCACTCGCCTGACCGGTACCAATCCTCTGTTAGTGTTTGTGCCGGGGTTTCTCGGTAATATTCACACAGAACTCTTCTCCAATTTACGCGGGTGGTCCGAAGACATGGGCTTTGACTATTGGATGGAAGATTTTAAAGGACACAGCCCGGAAGAACTCGAATTGGCACCGTTATCTCAACAATTCAACCAACTTCGCTCCACGTATACCCTGATAAGAGAACTTTGTCCGCGTCAAGATATCGTGCTTATCGGACATTCTCAAGGAGGATATTTAATTACTCGGTTATTGGATGAATTACGTGCTCCTCTGTCCGTCATTTTCCTTAACCCCGCTTTCACCCTAACCGATATTATTTTAATCAACCGCTTAACCGCCGAAGAACGCTCTACACTACAGCGCGGTGAGTGGGTGTTTAAGCAATTTAAGCCTCAACACCACAAGTGGCTTTCACCGCAGTGGTATCAGGAGTATGCCAATCTCACCCCACCCGGAATGTTGCCTAACATACATGCGCATGCCATATGGGGTGCCGAAGATACGGTTGTGTCCGGCCAAGATAAAGAGTTCTTAACCACGCTCGGCAACGTACAGCACTCAACCTTGACCGGAGATCATTCGTTCTCGGGGGAAGACTTTGCCAATGTAAGCCAAGCGTTACAAGATACCCTTTCAGAATTACCCTCAGCCATCTAACACTTGCTACCGAACGAGGGAAACAGTATTATTTTACAATCTTGATTCGCACTTTTTCTCCGTCCACTTTGGCCTTGTGCGTGCCTTCTTCACCTGCGAGCGAGACGAAGGAGAAAGAGCTCGCTCCTACTTGATACATAAGGTGTCCGGAGTGTTGGGAGACAATGTTTTGTAACTCTTCGGGGCAATCCAGTATAAGCTCAACTTCTTCTTCAAGGGAGAGCTTTTCTTTCTTGCGCGCGGCCTGAATATTACGTGTAAGATCCCGAATCTGTCCTTCTTCTTTCAGCTCGGCAGTTATTTCGGTTTCCAAACCGATACGCAAACCGCGTCCGCCTTCAGCGGTGACGACACTGTCGTGTTCGGGAAGTTTCTGTTCGCGCACCTCTTTGACATTCAGTTCGGCTGCAAGCATATCGGTCATCCAGGTTTGGAGATTCAGAGGCGAAGAAACGTAGAGGGTAGACAGAGGCTGGCGCACTTTGAGCTCTTGCTCTTCTCGTAGCGTATGTCCGATACCCGCGATTTCTCTCACGAGCTCCATGCGTTCCAACAGATATTCGTGTTCTGCGATATAATTCTCGTCCGCCCGTGGATAATCCATCAGGTGAACAGACTCGTAAACCTCTTTGTGCTCCTCGAAATCGCTGATTTGCTTGACCAACAGCTCCCGATATATATGCTCACTAATGAATGGTGTGAAGGGCGCCAAGAGTTTTACGCCGGTGACGAGCATGGTATAGAGCACCTTGAACCCCTCTCCATCTCCGGCTGCGAATCGCTCGCGCGAGCGCCGAATATACCATTTGGACAGATCGTCAAAGAACGCTTTCAAGGCGCGCACGGCGGCGGGAATATGAAACTCATCCATGTGTATTTGCACATCTCGGGTGGCTTCTTGAAGGCGGGTGTAAATCCAGCGGTCCATCGCGTTTTCAAGAGTATACGGATCAAACGCGTAATCATCCGGATTCCAATCATGAACATTGGCGTACGTCACGAAGAAGGAGAACATGTTCCACAGCGGCAACAAATATTCCTGCAGATACAGCTTCAGCGTGTTCTCGCTCACGATCGCATCTTCTCCGGCGGAAATGGGAGTGGCGAAGAAGTTAAGCCTGACCGCATCCGGCCCGAACGTATCCAACATCTCGTTGGGCGGCGTAAAGTTCTGCTTGCTCTTGGAGAGTTTACTGCCGTCATCCGCCAGAACCAAGCCGTTCACCATAACGTTGTTATACGGCGCGTCGCCAAACAACGCTGTTCCCAACACTAACAGAGAATAGAACCATCCACGCGTCTGATCGAGGCCTTCGGCAATATATTCGGCCGGGAAGGTACGCTCGAACTGATCTTGATTCTCAAACGGATAATGGAAGCGGGCAAACGGCATCGCCCCGGAGTCATACCACACATCAAGCACATCCGGAATGCGTCGATACGTCTCGTCCTGGTATTCAAACGTAATCTCGTCAACTGACGGACGGTGCGGGTCTTCGGGCGCGGAGGCGCCGTATTCCTCCAGTTCCGCGTAGGATCCAATGACAATAATATTGCCCGAATCTTGGCCCTTCCAGATCGGCATGGGTGTGGCCCAGTAGCGGTTACGCGAGATGTTCCAGTCTTTGGCATTTTCAAGCCAGTTGCCGAACCGTCCGTGTTTGATATGCTCGGGTGTCCAATTCACGGATTCGTTATTGGCTAAAATCTGATCTTTGATCTTGGTGACCGCCACGTACCACGCGTCAATCGGTTTATAAATAAGCGGCGTTTTCGTCCGCCAACAGATGGGCATTTGGTGCTCAAAGTCTTCATGGTTAAACAGCTTGTTCTCCTCTTTGAGATCCGCGATGATCGAGTCATTCGCCTCCCGATAAAACTGCCCGGCGTACGGCTCGATCCGCTCCGTGAAGTTGCCGGTTTCATCGAGAACATCCACGGCTTCAATTCCTACGGAGTGAAAAATCTCCAGGTCCTCGGCACCGTACGGCGCCAGATGCACAATACCCGTACCCCCTTCCGTGGTGACGTGGTGCCCTTCGTACACGAAGAAGCGATTGTCGTCTTGCGCAAAAAAGGAAAAGAGAGGCTCGTATTCTTTTCCGATCAGGTCCGCGCCTGATAACCGATCCTCGATCTGAAACTCATACTCTTCAAACACCGTATCCACGAGCTCTTCGGCCACTACATACTGTTTGTCCGTATTCGGAAGGCTCACCTTCACATACGAAATGTCTGTTCCAACAGCCAACGCAAAGTTCGTCGGTAAGGTCCACGGCGTTGTCGTCCACGCGAGGAGCACAGTGGTTTTATCTTCAACCAAGGGAAATTCCACAGTGACCGCCGGATCCACTACCGGTTCATAGCCGCCCAGAGCCACTTCCGCGTTAGAGAGCGGCGTTCCGGCGCGCGTGGAATAGGGCATCACGCGAAATCCTTCGTACAACAAGCCTTTCTCATACAGTTCTTTCACTGACCACCAAACCGACTCGATATAGTCCCGATTCATGGTGGCGTATTCGTAGTCTTCATTGGTCAGCCGGCCCATGCGCTCTTCCAACTGGATAATCGTGTCTTGATGCTTCATGACCGACTCTTTGCAGAGCTTATTAAACTCGGCAATACCGTATTCTTCGATATCTTGCTTATGACTGAAGCCCAATTGATTTTCCACTTCCACCTCGACGGGCAATCCCTGACAGTCCCATCCGATATTGCGTGTTACGCGGTACCCTTGCATCGCCCAATAGCGCGGGAACAGGTCTTTAAGCGCGAAGGTTAGCATGTGTCCGTGATGCGGTTCGCCATTGGCCGTAATCGGGCCGTCGTAGAAGGCTTTGGTTTGCTCCACCGGTCGCTGATTAATCGACCTATTGAGAATATCCTTTTGTTTCCACCACTGTAAAAGTGAACTACTTAATTCGGAAAAATCTGGCCGAGAATTGGGTTTGTCAAACATAGAGTTCGAGCTTAGAACGCTAGACGATTATGGCCAGACTAGCATACACCCGCGCTTCCTGGCAACAAGACCTCTCGCACGATATCGCGATATTTAGAGGCTCTATATTTCACTCTGTAATTGCATCGATATTATAACACTCGGGGGTATATGTTTGCTCGCAATTAATAGTATGTTCCACAATGAAGCTCACTGAATGCTTTCCCAATGCTCCTTCACAAAACGTCAATTCTATGCTACATTTGCAACAAATAATGTTTTTGTATGCTCGGATTTCTTTTAATTATCCTCGTAGTTGCGGTGTTCGCCATTATCGGCGCGCTTAAGCCGCGGGTAATGCGTGAGTATGAGCGCGGGGTCATCTTCCGCCTGGGACGCTTTACAACCGTGGCCGGTCCCGGAATTGTGTTTGTCCTTTTTTATCGGGGTCTGGAGAAAGTGGACATGCGCGTCATAACCATGGATGTTCCGGACCAAGACATCATTTCTCAAGATAACGTTTCCGTAAAGGTGAATGCTGTTATTTATTGTTATGTAGTTGACCCGCGAAAGGCCATAAACAACGTGAAAGAATATTACGAAGCCACCAGTCAACTCGCCCAAACCACCTTACGTTCCGTCTTGGGCAAGCACACGTTGGATGAAATGCTCTCCGAACGCGATAAATTAAACGGAGACATCCGGGATATTTTGGACGAAGAAACCGATCAATGGGGCATTAAGGTCACAAATGTCGAAATTAAACACGTCGATTTGGATGAAAGTATGGTGCGAGCCATTGCGCAAGAGGCGGAAGCGGAACGCGAACGACGCGCCAAACGCATTCACGCCAGCGGAGAACTGGAAGCCGCGCAAAACTTAACCGAAGCGGCTCAACAACTCGGCAAAGATCCACAAGCCATGCAGTTGCGGTATCTTCAGACCTTGTCGGACATTTCTCAGGAAAACGCGAAAACCATCGTCTTTCCCGTACCCACCTCCATGATGAACCAATTTCCCGATTTGGTTCAAAAAATGACGGAGAACGACGACTCTCAGTCCTCGTACTAAATTGACAAGCTCTGCCGGACCCTCTATAATTGGGGCGTATAGTTACTATCTGTATGAGCCAAATCCAATCTCTCAT
>PXOY01000040.1:1696-10553 GCA_003021915.1 Parcubacteria group bacterium SW_4_49_11 | reverse complement strand
CGGTTGAGAGCGGAAGGATTACAAGCAGTTGTGGACTATTCGGGCCGCAAACTTGCCTCTCAGCTCAAACAGGCAGACGCCAAGCACGCCCGATACGCCGTATGCCTCGGCCCTCAAGAACTCGAGAATGGTACGGTGACGCTTCGTACCCTGGCCACGGGCGAGGAAGTCGAGCATACCCGCGAAGAAAGCATAGAGATTATCCGAGCCGAACCTTAGAAAAAGGGCAACCTATTTGACAGATATTGCAACGTAGGGTAAGATATGAAACAATTAAAGTAGAATAGTATGGCAGTACCGAAACGACGACATACGCCTGGGCGGACACGGAAACGACGGTCACACCACGGGGTGCACTTAGAGGATAAAATTCACGGGGTAAAGCATCGATATAAGCGATATTACGACCGTCAACAAGCTTCTCAAACACCTGACGCGTCGTCCGCGAAAACTCAGAGTGAGTCCTAAACGAATAATTTTAATGGCTAATCGGCACCTTCTACGTTCTATCGCCATGCAGGTATTGTATGCGGCTGATATGCTCGAGGAAAGATATTCGGGTGATATTAGTGAAGTGTTACAGCGCTCGATAGACGATTTATCCTCAGAAGTGGAAGACACATCTTACGTCAAAGAAGTGGTGCATGGGGTTCGCGCTAACCGAGACACCGTTGACAGCACCATTGAAACGTACGCCAACGAATGGACGATTCCGATGATCGCGTCGGTCGATCGTAACATCTTGCGGTTGGCGGTGTATGAGATGAAGTATTACGAGGACGAAGATATCCCCACGAAAGTCTCGATTAACGAAGCGATTGAACTTGGCAAGCAATATAGCGGACCGACGTCGGGGAAATTTATCAACGGCGTGCTAGGCGGATTTTTTAAGGCAGAATTTAAGGCTGAATAGGGGTATGGAACACGCGGAGTCTTTGGAGCCTTTACAAGAGGCGATCGGATATACATTTCAGGATACAACCATTTTGTTGGAAGCGGTGACGCACCGCTCGTATTTAAATGAGCGTTCCAATCACCCGGTGGATCATAACGAGCGGATGGAGTTTTTGGGTGATGCGGTCTTAGAGCTTATTGTGACTGAATATCTCTTTCACGAATATCCGGATCAACCGGAAGGACAGTTGACCAATTATCGCTCCGCGCTCGTGAAAGGAGAACATCTCGCCCAAGTGGCCGAGAGGTTTGACTTGGTCTCCTATTTGCTTATGTCGCGCGGAGAGGCGAGTGATCCCAACAGTCGCGCCTATATTACGGCCAACGCGATTGAAGCGCTGATCGCGGCGTTGTATTTAGATGGCTCGTTGGAGGTTGCTCGCGGCTTCGTCGAGCAGTTTATTTTACCCGACCTGCCGCGAATTATTGAACAGAAACTCTTTATTGACGCGAAAAGCATGCTCCAAGAAACCATGCAAGAAGAGGAACAAGCAACGCCTGTGTACGAAGTAACGCAAGAATGGGGCCCGGATCATGATAAACGCTTTGAAGTGACGGTCTCGGTTTCCGGAGAGCACATAGCTACCGGCGTGGGTGGCTCCAAGCAAAAAGCAGAGCAGGAAGCTGCTCGTCACGCCTTACAGGTCAAAGACATTGCGTAAGTATGCATCTGGGGATCGATATCGACGGCGTGCTGAGTAAACGCTCGCCGATTCAAGGCTCGTATGTGAAGGCACGTATTTTCCTGGCGTTGGTACGCATATTACCCGGCAATGTGGGAAATTATTGGTTCCTTCATCGAACGGAGGTGCGAGATGACATCGAAGTTGCGCGTCAACTGAGTCAAACCTACGCGGTAACTGTCATTACCGCCCGTCCCCAGACGTATCGCCACGTGACCGAGCAATGGCTCTCGGAACAGGCTCGTCTCTCGTTCCGTAAACTCTCCTGTGTGGGCCTTGCCAAGGGCGTACCCCAACGGAAATATCAACACGCGCAAGAGGCTGGGGTGGATTTGGTCATTGATGATACCGATGATATTGTGAAGTATCTCCAGGACCAAGGGATGGCAGCGCATCTGTTCACCTCGTGGAAAGAAGCGCGTTCGTTTGTTGAGGCACGGGATAATTCCTAAGAGCTATGGAACTCGGCGAAGCGGTCATCATCGGACTGGTGCAAGGGATTACTGAAATTCTCCCGATTTCCAGCACAGCTCATATTTTGCTTTTGGCCGATGTGTTTCAGATTCCGGAGCCGAGTGTGGCGGCGACCGTATTTTTAAATTTTGGCAGTTTCTTGGCGATCATTCTCTTCTTTGGGCGGCGGTGGCTCCATATTCTGCAGGGTACGTGGCGCCTCTTTTTATACGGGCTCGGGAAGAGTCAGTGGTATTCTCGGGAAGATCTCGATCAAAGTTATTATGCGTTACTTCTGGTCCTTGCCACGCTGCCGGCCCTCGTTATCGGGTACTTCTTTGAGGATATTATCGCGGAGACCCTGCGTCACTCGAGAGTAATTGCCGGAGCGCTTATGGGCGGTGGCGCTTTGTTACTGGCCGCCGATCTCTTCGGGCGTCATAAAACAATGGGACAGTTAGACCGCATAGATGCTGTATGGATTGGTTTGTTTCAAGCGTTGGCCTTAATACCGGGGTTCTCGCGCTCGGGCAGTGCCATCACCGGAGCTCGGTTTCTGTATCTGAATCGTTCCGACGCGGCTACATTTGCGTTTCTGATGGGGGCGCCGGTTTTGATTGCCGCCATGGTGTATAAACTTCCGGTGTTGTTCGCAAGCGGCGCGTTCAGCAATACGAACCTATGGGTTGCGTTTGGCATATCGGTTCTGAGTACCTACGCAGCGATTCAGTTTATCATGGATTTTGTGCGGCAACGCTCGTACCTGTGGTTTGTCGTGTATCGGTTTATTCTCGGGAGTCTAATTTTGGTGCTTGTGTGGTCGGCGGCGTAAAGAGCTCTGAGAAATTTGATCTCGAAAGAGTACACCTGAATTTCGAAGTCATCTCAAACATATACGTTCGGTTACTGGGAAGTACAGGCATAATCTCGGGATACGGCTTATATTCACTACACAATGCCTACCCACCCATAGCCCAGGTTCGTTCATAGAAGCCGTACCCCGAGATTACATGGTGAGTATAAGATTTCTGGAATGGCCTCTAGAGCTTCAATTGCCGGCTCGTGTAGTCCTGTCCGCAGGCTTCATGGTATAATAGCCCAAAGATGAATGAATATGACTGACAAACTTTCTTCGCTGTTATTCCTGCGATTAGCGATTTCCTGCCTATTTATTTTGGGATTGGGGAACATGGTTTTAGTTATGTTCCGTGATGTTTGGGTTCGCGAAGAGCTCATTCAGGCCGGGTTAAGCATAACTGTTCTCGTGTTAAGTTTGCTTGTGGTGGGGTTGACGTGGTACACGGAACACACGCTTAAAAACTCCGCTACCGCCTTCGCGTTTGTCATGGTCGGCACTGTGAGCTTTTGCTTTTTCATTCTCATCATGCCCGCGGTGCTGTTGCAGGTAGTTCCCTCCAATCTCTATCAGAGTCAATTGGCGTATACGTCTCTTTTGATTGTTCTCTTAATTCACACACCACTTTTTTCGTTGAGTGAACAACGCAAAGCTGTCCAACGTCTTTCGTTAGTCTTTTCCGTGCTTCTGTCTGTCGTAATGGTCCTTTCTATCATGTGGACGCTTGGAGGAGAGTATCCTGTTCTTCCGGAAATTGCCATGGTTTTTGTGTTTGGGATGTTGATTTTAGTGGATGTGGGAGGGCTGTTTTTCTTACCCCAAATTTACGAAGCGATTTCCGAATTCACCGCAGACGCGAAGCGTGCTCAGTCCCTCAACGAGACAGAAGAAACCCAAAGCTCAGATGATCAGTCCCAAGAACTGGATCCGGAAGAGGCGGTGGCTCACATTCATACGGAGGATGTCTCGGGCGAGCCGGATCGCTAGGTTGCCCGAGCACGCACTGTTGTTCGGAGTTTGCAGAGGAAAGAGGGCTGTGTTATTAGGTGGCATTACCCAATCGAAAGCGTTTTCGGGCAAACGAACCACTCGTGCTATCATGCGTTGGGAAGCATAACGATATTTCTATGACATCACGCGAGTACATCGAACAAGCAATGCGCACGCACCACGGGGAGTACACGTTTGAGGGGAGTGAGGAGGTTCCTCCTCAACTGGAACACGCCTTGTGGGGGATTACGTCGGAGTCCGGAGAAATGGCCGATCTGATCAAAAAGGCGAAAATTCATGGGAAAACGCTTGATACGGTGGAGCTTATAGGCGAAGCGGGCGATATGATGTGGTATTTCGCGCTGTTTTGTGACGCGCTCGATATTTCGTTTGAGGACTTGTGGGATAAAAATATTCGTAAATTACAGGCACGGTTCCCTGAAGGCTATGACAATCAAGAGATGCTTGAGAAAACCAATCGTTCCGGAGAGCGCGAGGAGCTGGAGAAGTAAGGGACTTCAGTATTGTGGGGAACCAACCCACACATACCGCAGAAAACGATCACGTGCCTTTGAGATACCGACCCGATCGGTGGTATGAATTTCCTCGTTCGGCGGATGGGTGTCAGTCTCCGTTATGGTAAGGGAGCTGTCCGCAAGGAATGTGCCATCCCAATCAGTATCTATGGCAAAGGCCTTGGTGAGTTTGGCCGGTCCATTGGTGAGGTCTCTTGGAGCAACATTAGGGCGGTTAGCGCGGATGTGTTCATGGCCATGGGTGGGAGAGACTCCGCGAATGAGGACCGCTTCCCCGCTTTGTTCCCGGCCGGTGACCAGATTCAGACAGTAATGCACGCCGTATACGAGATACACATACCAGTGTCCGCCTGCCAGAAACATCGACGCGTTCCGAGGAGTCTCGCCTCGTGAGGCGTGATTGGCTGGATCTCCATCGGGCAGATAGGCCTCGGTCTCGGTTATGAGTCCCGCGAGGACACCCTCAGAGGTATAACGAACAAGCCGCCGGCCTAATAGGTGAAAAGCGACGGAGTCTGCCTGCTGCGTATATACATGAGGTGATAAGACAGATTCATCCATAAAACGGGGAGGGCACAGAATGATAGAGGCAGAGCAGATGCTCTCCGAGGATATTCTGAAGAGATTACAGTGGGCCCAGATGGACTCGAACCATCGGCACACGGCTTAAAAGGCCGTTGCTCTACCAGCTGAGCTATAGGCCCGCATCCGTTAGTTTATCGCGTATGGCCGTCTTCTGTAAACCGGTTACCTACCGCCAGCTGACATGTCGTATAAGGAATGGCCTCGAGGCCATTCCAGAATTCTTATACTCATTATGTATCTCGGGATACGGCTTCTATGAACGAACCGGGGCTATGGGTGGGTAGGCATTGTGTAGTGAATATAAGCCGTATCCCGAGATTATACCCGTACTTCACAGTAACCGAACGTATATTTTTGAGATGACTTCTAATGTTTGGCAAAGACGTATTTTCCTGCTATACTCATAATATATAAGTGACGCGCAATTATGGATGTAATCGCTGTATTTCGAACGTTTTTTGAAGAGCAAGAGCACGCCTGGGTCAGATCAGCCTCGCTCGTGCCGCAAGACACCTCCGTCCTGTTCACGACAGCGGGCATGCAACAGTTTAAACCGTATTATTCGGGTGAGCCTTCGCCGTACGGCAACCGCGTAGTGAGTGTGCAAAAGTGCTTTCGGGCGGATGATTTAGCAGAGGTGGGAGACAGCAATCATCTCACCTTTTTTGAAATGCTCGGGAACTTTTCCTTTCAGTATCCGGACGGAGAGAATAGCTACTTTAAGGAGCAGGCGATTCGTATGGGGTACGAATTTGTCGCCGAACGCCTGGGGCTCGCGATTGAATATGTGACCATTTTCGAAGGTGACGAGCACACCCCGCGTGATACGGAATCCGAACGCATCTGGAACGAATTGGCAGCTGAAAAAGATATCACTCTGCCGGTATACGGGGAAAATCGCGACGAAAACTTCTGGGGACCGACCGGTTCGGAGGGGCCGTGCGGTCCGACGAGTGAAATATACGTGGATGGGGTGGAAATTTGGAACTTAGTGTTTAATCAGTACTATCAACACCAAGATGGTACCTTAGAACACCAGAGTAACCAAGGAGTGGATACCGGCGGCGGTTACGAGCGCATCTTGGCGGTGGTAGAGCAAACGGAGAGCGTGTTTCAAACGTCGGTTTTCGCGGATGTTATGGCGTATATTCAGGACATGTTCCCTGACCTCGCGCTGGAACATCAGCGGATCATTGCTGATCACTTGCGGTCCGCGCTGTTTCTCTCCGCGGATGGGGTTACGCCCTCCAATAAAGAACAAGGGTATGTACTCAGGCGCCTGATTCGCAAAGTGCTCAGCCTGGCCGGAATGAAAGAGGAGTCTCTTCCCGGTCTTTCCAAGATCGGAGAAAAGTTCAAAGAAGAATATGTTGAGCGCTATCCGGAATTAGAGGACGGGTTAGTCAACTACACCACGCACCTGGAGAGCGAATTTGAAACCTTTTCTCAAGCCTTACGTCAAGGCCTGAAGCAGGCACACAAAATGTTGAAGGGGCGCGAAGATAATGTTTTAACAGGAGAAGAAGCGTTTAAATTATCTGCCAGTCACGGTCTTTCTCCGGAATTGATGCGCCTCAACGGCATCGAGTTTGACGAAGAAGC
Source organism: Parcubacteria group bacterium SW_4_49_11 (assembly GCA_003021915.1). Taxonomy (GTDB): domain Bacteria; phylum Patescibacteriota; class Minisyncoccia; order SW-4-49-11; family SW-4-49-11; genus SW-4-49-11. Next base: position 3,894 of record PXOY01000040.1, on the reverse strand, counting down.
ATTTGAGGCAGAACGAGAGCGTCATCGAGAAGTGTCGCGCGCCGGTGCCGAGCACAAATTTGGCGGTCACGGTCTGGCGTTGGATACCGGGGAGTTGAAGGCCGAAGATGCAGACGAGGTCAAAGTTGTCACCAGACTGCACAGTGCCACGCACCTCCTGAATCAAGCACTGCGTGACGTGCTGGGAGAAGACGTTGTACAGAAAGGCTCGGATATTAATGTCAAACGGACGCGGTTTGACTTTTCGTACCCGCGTAAATTAACCGAGGAAGAAAAACAACAGATCGAGAGCCGGGTCAATCAGTTTATTGAGGAAGCACACGATTTAGAGGTTACTGAGATGCCCCTTGCAGAAGCGCGACAAAGCGGAGCGATTTATTTGGAACACGAGTCGTACCCCGATCCGGTGAAAATTCACCAGTTCGGGACGGCGTCCAAAGAATTTTGTGGCGGGCCACACGTTGAGAATACGGCTGATATTGGCACGTTTCAGATTACGAAAGAGGAAGCCGTGGCGCAAAATGTTCGACGTATACGCGGTGTTGTACGTTAAATCCCGCCAAACATGGACCACAAACAGACATCGTTGTTAATTCGTAAATTACTGCATGTAAGTTTCTTGGTGCCGGTGGCGGCTTACTGGTGGACGGCCCAAACATTTTCTCCTCAAGCCGGGCTGTATGTGCTCGTGGGGTTTCTGTTGGCGGCCTTTGGGTACGAGTTTGTGCGTCTGGAGACACCGTTGTCTACGCCGCTGTCTCAACACATCAAAACGCGCGAACAATGGTATCAAGTGGACGGCATTAATTTGCTGCTCGCCATTACGATTTTGCACGCTGTCTTTGCGCCCGTCGTAGCTGTGAGTGCGTCTTTGATTGCGATTCTTGGCGATGTGGTTTCCACATTGGGGCGGTTGTATGGTAAAGTGTCTATAGGTCCCGGCACACGTCAAAGCTGGGAAGGGGTAGTGTTGGCGTTTAGTGTAGACGCCCTTATTCTCGGGATGTTTTTCGGACCGGTGTGGTATATTGGTATGCTCGCGGCGGTAGCTGTTATCATAGAAAATATCCTTTCCTTCTTTGACGATAACGTGGTAGTTCCCCTGGTTGTGGGAACGCTCGCCGAAATAATGCTTCTTTTATGAGTCCCTTATTGGGCAAACGAAAACAGAAAACCTATCATCTCGCTCTTGATCTCGGCACCCAGTACGCGAAAGCCGCGCAGTTTAGTATCGGCGACGAGGGAGAAGTGGAAGTGTGGGGATTGGGTCTGAATAAACAACGTGACGGAGCAATGGAGCACGGACGTGTCAAGCACACCGCCCGAGTGGCTCAAGTCGTGGAAAATACGATTATTGAAGCGAATCGTTTGGACACCTATGACAACACCTCCATGATTGTCGGGCTTTCGGGAGCTGACGTAAAAGAACATGTTACAACGGCTTGGCATCGCCGGGCTAAACCGCAGAAGAAAATTAAGAACAAAGAGTGGGACGACATCGTAGAACATTTCCGTACCCAAGCTCGGGATAACGCGCCTGATTCGGATACGGATTTACGTCTGGCCCACAGCTCGTTCATAAACACCGCGATTGACGAAGAACGCGTGCGATCGGTGGTAGGGCAGAAAGGTGCGTATCTCGAAGCGCAAATTTTTAGAACGTTCGCGCCCAAAGACCATATCCAGGCGCTCACTGACATTTCCGAACGCGTGAATCTCCCAATCACCGGTACCGTCTCGGACGCGTTTGCTACAGCCCAGTTAATTGCTGGATATTATCCGCGCGCGGGCTTTTTACTGGTGGATGTGGGGAGTACGAGTACCGTTATTTCTCGCATTGAGGACGGACTGATTCAACAAACCACGTACTTTAGCATCGGCGGTTTGAGTTTTACGCGGCGTATAGCGCAAGAATTGGACACGTCGTTGGTGGAAGCGGAGAGTATTAAGGTGCAGTATTCCATGGCGCGTCTGTCTAAGAAAGTTTCGCATAAACTGGCCGAACTTTTGAAAGAAGATATTCGCATGTGGCTCGAAGGCGTAGAGATTGGTATGCAGATGCTCACGCGCAGCCGGCGTGATACGCTCCCGCCGGTGGTTTTGCTTCACGGCGGAGGTTCGAACCTCATAGGCATTAAGGAAGCGTTGGAATTTGACAGCTGGTACGAAGAGGTACCCTGTGACCATCGCCCGAAGGT
>PXOY01000040.1:0-1613 GCA_003021915.1 Parcubacteria group bacterium SW_4_49_11 | reverse complement strand
GCCGCCCCAGTTACAAACATGTCATTATTCATCGGAACGATACCCTGTCGGATATCCTGTATAGCATCCGAGAGGTAGAGGGGGACAATGTTTTCGTGTATTTACCCGACCAGATGAAAACCCTCTCGCATGCCTCCAATGCGCGTCTGTTAAAACGAGAATTGGCTCGAGGGTCAAAGAACGTTGTCTTTTGCTCTCCTGATCCCGCTATTACGCGTGAGCTGGAACGTCAAGGATTAGACGTGAAAACTGACAGTGCCGGTATGGACGAGGCGGATATGGCTGAAGACAAAGAGAAAGACCCGTTTGCCCAATTTTTTGGCGAATCTCAGGCGCACGAAGCTGAATTCGGGGCTCGACGAGAAGTAAACACGTATGCGCCTGCCAAAAAGAAACCATGGTACGCGCACTTTTGGGCCATAACAGGCGGGTTACTGTTAGGAGTTTTGGTGGCTTTGGTGGCGGTTATGTACTATGTTCCGCAGGCCACCGTTACCCTGGCGTTTGAAGGCGAGCAGTTAAAACGGGAGTATAAAGTAGCGTTTGACCCCTCCGCCGAGAAGGTGGATAACAAAAATTTGGTTATGCCCGCTACCCTCAAAACGAAACAAGGGCGCGTCAGTCAAACATTTGAGTCCTCGGGCAAAGCGCAAAAGGACGTAAAAACGAAGTTGCAACTCACCGTCAAAAACGAACGAAGTACGGAACAGAGCCTTGTGGAGAATACGCGCTTTAAGAGTTCACAAGGGTATGTGTATCGAACAGTGGAGGGCGTATCCGTTCCAGCCGGGGGAGAAGTAACCGTAGCGGCGGTCGCGACCAAGCCGGGCTACAAGTATAACTTATCTCCGGACGCACGTCTCGAGATTGTGGCGTTGGCTACCGATCGGGTCTACGGACTCGTCAAAAGCGTAGAACGGTCCGGAAGCGAGCAAGGCACGCGATACATTTCCGACCAAGATCGAAGTAAAGCTCAAGAAAAATTAAAGCAAATGCTTGCCAAGAAGTTGTCCAAGCAAATTACGAAAGACAAGGACACCATCGGACTGCTCAGTTCGGCGCAGTTCTTTAAAGACGTCTCCTATAAGCGACTGCCGAAAGCCGGCACGGAAACGGAGTCGTTCCGACCCACGTTAGAAGCGAAGTTGGAGGTTTTGGCGTACGACGAGGCAGCCCTTCTTCAGATGGTGAATGAACGAGTCAAACAGCAAATGCCTGAAGGACAGAATCTTTCAGATAAAGTGAGGTTGACCTTTTCGGAACCGCTCGCAGATGCTCAACTCAATAACGGCGTTACCGTACGGGTATTTGTCGAATACGTCACGCATGCCAACCTCGACAGAGAACAGATTCGCAGTGATCTCACTATGAAATCATTCAGTCAAGTTCGAGAGTACATGCAACAGTACGCGAAAGCCAAAGAAGTGAATGTTGAACTTTCTCCGAGGGTGTGGCCGCGTATGCCGTTCTTCAAGCGTAATATAACCGTACAAACAAAAGGCTTATGATATCGATCGCCCTTGTGACGCTCATAATCATTCTGGGAGTCGGGGCCTTGGTGTATCCGGAAGAGGCAATGGACGGATTAACCAGGATCGGCCTGACGATGTTCG
>PXOY01000039.1:2668-6647 GCA_003021915.1 Parcubacteria group bacterium SW_4_49_11 | reverse complement strand
AAAATATTTTTTTCTGTGGTTCCCTCCTTTTTAAAGGAGGGAAAGCCCTAAGGGAAGGGAGGATTTGGGGCTATCTCCAGTTTCTTTGAAAATAGGCTTTCGTCACGAGAACTCCATCCCCCTTCGGGTCGATATTTGACGGTCACTTAAAAACCGAAGGTTTTTAAGTGACCGTAGTAATTCGAGTTGACCCTAAAACGCGAGCTGTGCTACAGTACACATTAAGAAAACGGTCTAGAACACAAGACTGTATATAGTAAAATGTTGCGGTATGCTTGACGTCAAACAATTAGGGTTCGCCATTAGTCAGATAGCGGAAGAAAAAAATATTCCGCGCGAAAAGGTTATTGAAGTCATTGAATCGGCCGTAGCGTCCGCCTACAAGAAAGATTACGGAGCGAAAGGCCAAGTGATTACCGCCAACATGAACGAAGAAACCGGTAATTTCGAGCTTTTTCAACACCGAACTATTGTGAAGGTGGATAAAGAAGGCTACATCATTGCGCCGGAAGGAGAAGAAGAATACGACGAAGAGGGCAACCTGAAGCAGTATCGGTTCAATCCGGATAAACATATCGCCCTTTCGGATGCTAAGGCGGCTAACCCGGACGCAGAAAATGGACAAGAAGTTGTAGAACGGCTCGAACCGCACGAAGATTTTGGCCGTATCGCTGCGCAAACGGCCAAGCAAGTTATCATGCAACGTATTCGGGAAATCGAGCGTTCTGTTATCTTTGACGAATATCAAGATCGGATCGGCGAAATTGTAACCGGCACGGTACAACGTATCGAGCGTGGAATAGTGTTTGTGGACATCGGCAAAGTCAACGCGCTCCTTTTGCGGTCCGATCAAGTAGACGCAGACAACTACAAAGTGGGTGATCGCTATAAGTTCTATATTCGAGATGTGGAAGAAGGAGAGCGAGATCCAAGTGTGTTGGTTACCCGCAAAAGTTTGGATTTTGTACGAGAGCTGTTTCAACTGGAAGTACCCGAAATTTTCAGCGGCACCATAGTGATTAAAAGCGTGGCGCGGGTGCCTGGCATGCGTACCAAAATTGCGGTAGAGCCACAACAGGAACGATTAGACCCCGTCGGAGCCTGTGTCGGACAACGCGGAAGCCGCGTGCAGTCCATAATCAACGAATTGGGCGGAGAAAAAATCGACATCATCGAATACAGTCCGGATATCGAAACGTTCATTCAGCGCGCACTGTCTCCGGCGGAAATCGAGAGCATGGAGATCAACGAAGAAGAATATTCCGCGGCTCTTACTGTTCCCCAAGATCAGTTATCACTTGCGATCGGCGGTTCCGGACAGAATGTGCGTCTGGCTTCTCAGTTGACGGGCTATAATCTGGATATTACGGGAGACGGACGCCGAGGAGGAAGAAGGCGAAGGAGACGAGGAACCCACTGAAGAAGAGTCCGTGGATACGCCGGACGAAGAGGCGGCGGAGACCGAAGAATCCACCGACCAGTCTTTGGAAGAAGAACCGGAAGAAGAATCTTCGGAGCACGTACCGGCAGAGGAGGAACCAGTCGAAGAACATAAGTAATTAACACACGCACCTATGAATCTATACACCGACGTCGAGCGAGGAGATAAGCTTCCCGAAGAATGCGCGGCAGTGGTTGAAATCCCATTGAATTCCACGTCCAAGTTTGAATACGACGAAGAAAACGGCTACTTCAAACTTGATCGCGTGTTGTATTCACCGCTGATGTTCCCGGTGGAGTATGGATTCCTTCCCCAAGTGGCCGGCCAAGACGGTGACCCGATGGATGTTTTGGTTTTGGCATCGCGTCCGACATTCTCCGGGTGCGTAGTTGACGTGCGTCCGGTGGGTGTGCTGAAAATGAGCGATGAAGACGGCGTTGATCATAAAATTATCGCCGCCCCGGTGGCGAAGTTGGATCCGCGCCTTGCACACATTAATGATATTGACGACGTGCCTGAGCATACCCAGAAAGAGATTCGGCTCTTCATGGAAGATTATAAAAAGTTAGAACCGGGCAAGTACGAGCATGTACAGGTCGAAGGGTTTGAGACGCGCGAGAGTGCTACGCAAATCCTTTCAGAGGGCGCGGCGCGCTACGATGAAAACTAAAAGCTTAGCTTATCCCACACCATGAAGCGTCTATTTTTCCTGTTTAACGGAGGAGGAGTAATATTGGGATCCGCAGGAATTGTGGCTATGCTTACCTATGTGAATTTGGTGGCCATAGAGTCTGGACGGTTCTGGGTGGTACTCGGATTTCTCCTATTGATGCTCTGGCTGGTGTGGAGCGTTCTCGCTCTTGTGGGATTTGGCGTGCGGCGCCTGCTTACCAAACGCACGTCCGAGCAATCCAAGCGTATTGCTCAACGTCAGGGCTTTTTACTTGCCTTATTTTTGACCTTGAATTTACTCTTACAAGGCGAACTTCTGTGGAATCCCTTCAGTTCGGTTATTCTCGCGGTAACAATTATTATGATCGAAGCCTACTTCTTACAAAGAAAACGCGCCTAATATGGATAATCTCAACATACAAACCATACGAGACGAATTTCAGGACATGCGCGACCGTTCCGTCTCTGCAAAACAGATATGGCAAACATTCTTGAGCCGCAACGGCCGAATTTCCGAAGCGTTTAATCGCATTGGGGAGTTGGAGTCGCATACCCGCAAAGAGTTTGGCCAGGAACTGAACGCGCTGAAACAAGAAATTCAGGAATACGTAGACGCGAATCAAGAAACTGAAGAGCAAACTCCGATTGACCTATTGCCTGTGGCTCCTATAGAGGTCGCAGAGGAGCGGGGCCATCTGTCGCTTATTTCGCAAACGCTCTATGAAATTCAGGATGTATTTGAGCGCCTCGGCTTTTCGGTCGCGCAAGGTCCGCAGATGGAAACGGAATGGTTTAATTTCGACGCGCTAAACATTCCGGTTGACCATCCGGCCCGCGATATGTGGGATACCATTTGGGTGGAAGATAAGACCGAACCGGAACACCAATACCTCATGCGCACCCACACCTCGCCGGTGCAGATTCATCATATGCACAACACCAAGCCTCCCTACCGCGTGATTGCCCCGGGCGTGGTCTATCGGTATGAGGCAACCGACGCCACGCACGAAACCGTCTTTCATCAAGTAGAGGGGTTGATGGTCGATGACGTAACCACGATCGCTACGTTTAAGGGCGTGATGCAGATGTTTTTCCGCCATCTATTCCCCGTGGATACGGAGATGAGACTGCGCCCGAGTTACTTTCCCTTCACCGAGCCAAGTTTTGAAATTGATATTCGGCCGCCGGGCAGTGAGGAGTGGCTCGAAATCGCAGGCGCCGGCATGGTTCACAAAAACGTGCTGGAAAATGCCGGAGTGGATACCGCGTATCAGGGATTTGCGTTTGGCATGGGTGTTGAGCGCATTATCATGCTGAAGCACGGTATTGATGATTTGCGGCATTTTCACGCCGCAGACTTGCGCTTTATTCAACAATTTTAACTGACAGATGGTATGAAGATTCGTTTTTCCACGCTCCAGCAATGGCTTCCGGATTTAGAACAGTCGCCTCAAGAAGTAGCAGAACTCCTCACTCGTCGCAGTTTTGAAGTGGAGGACGTTAATTATTTGGGAGAGCAGTGGAACGACCTGGTGGTAGGTGTCGTCGAAGAGGTTGAGCCTCATCCGAACGCTGATCGTTTGCGGATCGCTTACGTCGACGTGGGAGAAGAAGAAACGCGTCGGATTGTGTGTGGAGCCGACAATTTAGCGGTTAATCAGTACGTTCCGGTCGCGTTGCCCGGCGCTACCTTGCCGGATGGTACGGCAATTACCACCTCGACGATTCGCGAAGAAGAGTCTCACGGCATGATTTGTTCGAAAACCGAACTTGAGCTGGACGACTCCGGTTCGGGGGTCATGATTCTTTCAAGCGATAATCCGGCAGGGGCACCGCTCGCTCGAGCCCTGGGGGAAGATGACTGGG
>PXOY01000039.1:0-2461 GCA_003021915.1 Parcubacteria group bacterium SW_4_49_11 | reverse complement strand
TCCGTTGGTGGCGCTCGGAAACTACGTCATGGAAGAGTTTGGCCAGCCGCTTCACGTATTTGATGCGGATAAACTGGTCGGTTCTCAGATCACTGTCCGGCAGGCGCAAGATGGAGAAAAATTTACGACGTTGGATAGTCAGGAGGTGGTTTTACAAGACGGTGATATCGTGATTTGTGACGAAGTGAACATCATTGCACTCGGTGGGGTCATCGGAGGAGAAATTGCCAAAGTAGATGAAGAGACGAAACGCATCGTGGTGGAGAGCGCGCATTTTGACCCCCGCCATATCAGGCGGACGGCACGCCGTCTCCACCAACTTACCGACGCGTCCAAGCGATTCGAAAAAGGGCTCCCCGTAGAGCTTGCCGAGTTGGGACTGGGACGGTTTGCTCACTACCTCCAACAGATGGAGCAGTTGGTCATTGAAGAGGGCGACGCAACTGACCAAGATCAATACGAATGGCATTTAGAGGAACGAAGACTTGCCCTCACCGGCGTCACCGATGACGGAGAGACGACAACCGAACATGCTCCGATTTCCTTATCTCCTACATATGTCGCCTCCTACGTGGGAGAACAGCTCGCTTCAGATGAAATCAGTCAATATTTAGAGCAGATAGGATGTCACGTAACCGAGGAAGAGTCTCAGTCGTTCTTTACGCGTGTATGGGGCATGAGTTTCCTCGGGGACGAATCCCACGAAGAGATTGAGGAATATCCGCTGAATGTCAGCCCGCCGTGGTACCGGTTAGATTTGACCACCTCAGAAGAACTGATCGAAGAGGTAGCTCGGCTGTACGGGTATGAGAATATTACGCCGGATTCCTCGTTCGCCGCCCAAATGGCTAAGCGCGATCCATTTTATGAATGGTGTAAAAGACTTCGGTACTCCCTCAAAGGTTTGGGCTATGACGAAGTGCACACCTATCCGTATGCCAAAGACGGGGAGGTTAAGCTGGCCAATCCTGTACGGGAAAAAACACCCTTCATGCGTTCGAGCCTTCGCGAAGGAATGCGGTACGCAGCAGAGAACAACACCTCCTACGGCGCGCGCGTCAAACTTTTTGAAATCGCCACAGTCTTTTACACCGGTGGAGAAAAAACGCATCTCTCTTTATATATGGCTCCTCAAACAGACAATGAAGGGCGGCATCTCCAATGCCTGCGCGCCGGCGTGCTTCATATTCTTGAAGAGATCGACATCGCGCCGCTCACTGTTACCCAGCCCGAGCCTCGCGTTGTGAAATGGTGGTACGACGGGACGGAAATCGGGGGCTATCACGTGGCCGACCATATCGTCGAGATTGATCTGACGACCCTGTATGAGGTGGCTCGGTTTTCAGATCATCAGTTTACGTCTCTTCCCGATTATCCGGCCGTAAAGCGAGACATAACCCTTTCTGTTTTTCCGGACGTGCCCAGCGAATATCTGTATCGGTTGTTACGCGAATATCGAAATGAGCTATGCGAGCGTATCACATTCGCGGACGTGTACGAAACCGAGTCTTACAAAAACGTTACGTTCCATCTCGAATACCGTGCTCCGGACCGGTCGCTCACAGATGACGAGGTCAACGAATACGTCGAATATCTGGTGGCCCGCGTACAAAGCGAGGTAGATGCTGGATGGGTGTAATCGATTTACAGCGGTCACTGAAGAAACCTCAGGTTTCTTCCGGCTTCCTTGCGGAAGCCTATTTTCCAACAGGAGGGACTGCATTTTAGCTCAATCATTACTGGCGGTGAACAGCTATATCGTATCCTTTGATTTACTACGGTCACTGAAAAAACATTCTGTTTTCCTCCTTTTTAAAGGAGGAAACACCCGTTAGGGAATGGAGGTTACCTTATTATATAGCATATTGATAGAAAATAAAGGGTTTTGAGATACGCTCTAACTACGAATCCCTTGCTACCTGCTACTCGCTACGTGCTACTAATCACAACCGTATATCTACGGTATATCGCGCCGCCAGGCGCATATATCTATCGTATATCTAATTTTGCTGGCTTCAGGATTCCGGCTTCTCCTAAACAACCGTATATCTATTGGTTATCATGCCTGAACATGGTACCCTATAGTTCAAGATAATCTAACGCTATGCCCAAGTATTTCCCGCCCGAAACCAGCGTCGAAGAATTCGAAGCCGCTCTCCGTGAGACTTATGGCGGGTCCGAGGAAGAAAGCCGTGAGGTTTGGGGTACAAAAGAAGCGCGGCGCGTAATGAGAGAACAAGGTCACAGTGAAGCATTGATTAAACTTGCGTTGGGAGATGAAGGCGATGAGTGAGGACAAAATTCCGCCAATAAAAGCATACAAAGATCATTTTGCGTTTATTGACGAAGAGATTGTTCGGTTTAATCTGGCGGCTGAAATGCAATACATTATCTATTTGGAAACGTTAGAACAGGACCAGCTTTCCACTCAAAATATAAGATATGCGATAGGAAAAGATAT
>PXOY01000038.1:17987-20771 GCA_003021915.1 Parcubacteria group bacterium SW_4_49_11 | reverse complement strand
TGGTGATTTTGAAATGAGGTTTTGATGTTCATACGGGATAGTAGTTATATATAGGTATATGATATTATATAGTTACGTATGATGTAAAAACATGAAACGCATTTCACATTATCTCCCTCAAAAGAATGGTTTTAGCGCCGTGGAGCTTTTGATTGTACTCGCGGTTATAGCGCTTTTGACTGCGGGTATTCTGTGGGCTCTTTTGGGCGGCGAAGATCAAGCAAAGAATAGTCAGATAAAAAACATTTTAACAGATGCGCGCGGTATCATGCTCGATATTCGCGAAACGCAAGGGAGTTTTAACGGATATAGTGAAGGCAAGTTCGCCAATCCGGGGCTCCGAGATATGCATGAGCAGGTCAAGCATATTAACGGTGTTGGATTTGACAATACCAAGCGGATTACAACCTCTGATCGTAAGTATGCCATTATCACGCCGACGGAAAATACCGAGGCCATGCTGTGTTTTACAACCGAGCATGATGCTACGCAACGGATCGATAGTGCGTACAACCCGGCCATTCATTACACCGACATCGTGCGCGAGAATGATTGGGAATGTCCGGATGAAATTACCGTGGATAATACGCCTAAGTTCTCCATACCCACCACGCTATATACAGAAGGGGGGATTACGAAGCAATCAGCGTGGGTCACCCCGGAGGATTACAACATCGAGTTAACCCTCGAGGCGAGCAACGGTGAGATTAAAAATGACCAGGGGAGTGGGTGGCAGTCTGCGGTTACTATGAATCCGGGCGAACAGTTTCGACTGCGCTCTCAATCTCCAAGCTCTGGCACGAAGACCGTGCCGGTGTCAGTTCAGAAACGAAGTGACGTTTCTCGGGACTGGGAAATCGCTCCGTATCGTGCGAGTTGTAAAGACATTTTGGAGGCCAACCCCGATGCCAGTTCCGGCGAATACATGATTGATCCGGATGAAAACGGCGGAACATACGATGCGTTTATGGTCCGGTGTGAGATGGATAAAGCCGGTGGAGGTTGGACGCGTCTTACGAGACGCATTGCCAAAGAGGAACTTACTGAACCGGTGACACCCAATGATGATAACAAACTGCAATGGGTGCCCGGGGATCCGGGTACGGACAAAGGGTTCTTGAGCGGGCACCGTCCGTATTTCCAAGATGAGGGGATACGAGGGATTTGGGACGAGGGTGTTATCGGAGACACGGACGGACACACCGGCTACTACGATATCCCGATTCCGTTCGGATATAAAGAATTCTATTTGGATAACGCCGGGTCTTCCAAATATCACAGTGGTGAAGATGGATGTGATAAAGGAGCCGACGGCCGATTGGATTCGAGCGAGTTTGGACTAGGCTTTGATCGAACCGAGGCCACCTGGGAGACTACGTCGGAAGTGGAGGGTCACGGAGATATAGGATTCGGCTCTCCCAAAGATACGACGGCGGTTACCTCCTTCTCCCAAGAAAATCCGGGACACGAGAACCCCAACACGCAATCTATGTTTAAATACGAAACCGAAACGTTTGACGCGAACGGGGAAATCTTCTCTGTTAACACTGACAACGCGGACACGTTCCGTATTTCTTCTCGAGACCGGTATTGTCCCAAAGAAGGCTGGGTACCGTGGAATAGCGGGTATATTTACGTGCGATAACCAACAGTACTGAGTGTCCTATATGAGAGAGACTGACGAATGACGAGGGGAAACATTGAAAACCTCTTGCCCCTGGTGTCGAAAACAACGTATAATATGCACTATGAAGAATAATACTCACCTATGGCGGACAAAAAACCAACTGTACTTCTGGTCGAAGATGACATGTTCCTGAGGGAATTGTGTGTTGTTAAGCTTCAAAAAGCGAATTTTGAGGTGGAATACGCCGAAGACGGCACGCAAGGTTTGGAAATGTTGGAGAACAATAGTTACGATGTGGTGCTTCTTGATATCATGCTTCCCGAGCGAGACGGGTTTGAGTTACTGGAAGAATATAAAGACAGACACGGGAGCTTGGAAGGTATGGTGTTGATTATGCTCACGAACTTAAGCGAGCGCGAGCAGGTGGATCGAGCGATGGAGTTGGGTGCCGATGATTACATTATTAAAGCTCACTTTTCCCCTTCCGAAATTGTGGAAAAAACGCAAGAGTGGCTCGAAAAGGCGAAGCAAGACCAAAAACAAAAGGCTGAAGAATAACATATGGAGCAAATGGTGAAAGGCATCAAAAAACGTTGGCGAATCCTGGATGAAAAAGAGCGGGCGGTGGTTGGTATCGTCCTGGCGTTAATTCTGTTGGGGGTAGCCAGTGCCGTGTATGCTGGCGTACGTAGCGGTTCGAATGAAGAGCTCGCTGATCAATCTCAACAAGAGCAATCAGACCAAGATTCTGTCTCTGAGACGGAGACACTTCCCGAAAGTGACCAGAAGCCCGAACCGATTGAACGCGGGAAGACCAACGTAAGTCCGTTATCAGGCAAGCAGTGTGAGAATCATAACAAACGCCCGTTTGCGTCCATGATGGCGGCGGACACGGACGCGCGCCCGCTCTCGGGTATCAGTAAAGCCGACGTAGTGATTGAAATGCCGGTACTCACGGGAAGCGTGACGCGCCTAATGGGTGTGTTTGTATGTAATACGCCGACTGAAGTGGGCTCGGTGAGGAGCGCGCGGCATGACTTTATCAGTTGGGCGCGTGCCTTTAATGCTGTCTTTCTCCATTGGGGCGGTTCACAGATGGCCAAAGAAGAGCTGAAAACAGGGAAAAAATTCGACGGACGCCAAATTGGCAAAACCCC
>PXOY01000038.1:0-17972 GCA_003021915.1 Parcubacteria group bacterium SW_4_49_11 | reverse complement strand
ATGGGTATTGACAGGGGCAACGCAGATTATCGGGGATTCCAATTCTTATCCGAACCTCAGGTAGAAAAACGACAAAACGATACGTCGGGTAGTGTGCATGTCGGATTTGCCGGCAAATACAAAGTGCGGTGGGATTACAATCCCGACACGAATCGGTACAGCCGGTATTGGGGCGGCGCCCTTGCGACCGATCGATCCACCGGTCAGCCGGTCACCACGAAGAATATTATCGTGTTTAAAGCCGAATCCAACAATATCCAGGATGATAACGGTACCACCTACAACACACTCAATATGTATGGCAGCGGCGACGCCTGGGTGTACAAAAATGGCCGCGAGGTGAAGGCTACGTGGCAGAAAAAGAATGAGCGTCGTTCGTTTGTCATTCGGAAACGTGACACAGACGAAGAGATGAAACTCACTCCGGGCACCACCTTCATTCAGGTGATTGAGCCCTACCAAGAAGTACGGTGGGAGCCTGAAGAATAGAATTTAGAATGCACAAGGGGGGAAGCTTACACATGAGATAAACCAACCGGTAAGGGAGCGTATGATACTTGTGTTGCATGGGAAAGATACATTTCGGAGTTTGCGCAAATATCGGCAAATTCGAGAGCAAGCGGAGCGTAAACACGTGGATCTCAGCGAATATGACTTCGACCCTCAGCTGTTAGACGCGCGACGTGCGTTAGAAATGTTAGATCAACTGCAGACGCAGATGAGTACTCCTTTACTCTTTGGCGGGACGCAGTTTTTCATCGTGCGGAGGCTCGGAGAGCAACCAAAGTCCGTTCTTCAGAAAGTACAGAGCATACTCAAAGATCATACTGACCGAGAAAGCGTGGTGGTGTTGTTTCTTGAGTATCAGACTCTTTTGAAAAAGCATACGTTATATACCACCCTCCATAAGGTGTTTCACGTAAAAGAAGAGCATTTCTCAGCATTGAATGCAAGGGAGGCTGTGCCGTTTGTGCGGGGCTTAGGCGGAGAAGAGTACGGGCTTCAGATCGATGCAGACGCTGCCAAGCATTTGTGGGAACTATGTGGAAACGACTTATTTGGGGTTTCCAACGCTCTGCATAAACTTCGGAGCTATGATCCGCAACGAACGCACATAACACGTGAGTATATTATCGAGTTTTTTGGACAGAATACCGAGGAGAAAATTTTTGAACTGTCTCGAGCTCTTTTACAACAAAGCCCATCAGAGGGACTTCGCGTCTTAGATTCCCTTGAGCGGCAGGGAGAAGCAAAGATATGCGGCGGCGAGGAGAAACGGATTATGCCGCCCTCGGAGGGAATCCGAAGGGGCTTCAGATTTTAGATCGGCAGGCTCATCATCGGTCTTACGAAGAAATTCGGAGTCAATATTTCCAGCTTATCGACCTGGATGAGCAAATAAAACACGGAGAGCGGGACGCCTTACCTGCTCTCCGTGAATTTGTTGCTCGTCTTTCTGAGTGAATTTGGGTATGCCGAACACGGTACGAGAGACTATTCTTTGTTCTCGTCTTCAAAATCTTTGCGCTGTTTCAGATCTTTCATCATGTTATTTTTCATGCGCGCGGCTTTATTCTCGTCAATAACACGCTGTTTCGCTGCTTTGTCGATTTTCTGCTGATACTGTTTGACGGGCACGTCTTCTTGTTCTTTTTCCGTGTCAGAGACGGCGACCTCAAAATCCTTTTGAGCATCTTTCATTTGACGCTTGACGCGATTATTTTCGCTTCGACGGCGATCTTGTTGGCGTTTTGCTTTATGGGCTGACTTCGTGTTCGGCATAGAGTATAGGTTTACGCTCACTTATCGAGTTACGAACGGGACAATAGCCAAAATACGCGCTCGCTTTACTTCTCGGGCCAGCTTGCGTTGGCTCCGAGCACTCATACCGGTCTGGCGAGAAGACGCTATTTTGCCTTGCGGCGTCATAAATGTCTTCAAAAACTCGGCATTTTTATAATCCAACTCCTGATACACGTTCGGACTGGCACTGGAGGCGAGGCTTTGGGGCTTTTTACTCATAGATGATACTTACCTTCGTTGAGATCCTAAAACGGAATTTCTTCTAAGTTAATTTCGTCTTCGTCAGCGTTAATCGTGGGCATATTTCCGCCCTGTTGTCCCCCGCCGGAAGAGCCGGAGGCTCCCTGTTGTTGAGGTTGCTGTTGAGACGAGGTCTGCTGAGACGCGTTTTGCTGTCCTTGTCCTTTGGGGCCGAGTTGAAACTGTTCGGCTACAATCTCTGTTTTATATCGTTTTTGGCCGTCCTGACCTTCCCAAGACCGAGTCTGCAACCGTCCTTCGACCAGGAGAAGCGTTCCTTTCTGAGCATACTGGTTCAAAATTTCCGCTTGGCGATTGAACGCCACGATGTTGTGAAACTCCGTAGCTTCTTGGCGATTGCCTTCTTTGTCTTTCCACACGCGATTGGTGGCGAGCCCAAACGACGTAATGGACGAACCGCTCGTAACGGTTTTGAGTTCCGGGTCTTGAGTTACGCGACCAAGGATATAGGCTTTATTGAGATTCATAGGACACATTACGTTATAGAACGCGGATACGTCAAGTAGACTGTTAGCCGGATACTTTTTCTCCGCGTTTGTTTACTTCCCGTTTAAACGAGTGTTGTTTTTCTTCTTCTTGCAGTTCCGCCATGCGTTGATGTCGCCCTTCAGCGAGATTGGTGATTTCTTCCAACGACGTGAAGTCACTGACGACAAGGTGACGCAAAACGCGAGATTCTTTTTTGAGACGTGCCTCAAGCGTTTTTACAGACTCCGCATCCAAATCGAATTCTAGCGCATAGTAGAACCCTTGGCGATATTTACCAATGGGGTAGGCGAATTTTCGCAGATTTTGTTCGTCTGTTCCGCCAATGTCAACCGAAAAGGCGCGCTGGGCACTGCCGGCACTACCACCGAGATCGGTAATAAGGGAGCGAATCGCTTCGTTGGCTTCCGCTTGCTCTTCGTTGGTCAGTTCTGGCTTGAGTATGTAGGTCACTTCGTAGCTCATAATACAGGTATCTTAGCAGGTTTGCTGAGGTGCGTCAACAGGGAGACGAGTTATGTGTTGGCCCGGAAAACGCATACATCTCCGTCTTTCATAACATAGTTCTTTCCTTCCAGACGCATAATTCCTTGTTCCCGAGCCGGTCCCTCACCGCCTGCTTCGATAAATTGCTCGAAGGGCGCCACTTCCGCGCCGATAAATCCGCGCTCGAAGTCGCTGTGAATCACACCTGCCGCTTGCGGAGCGTGCGTTCCTTCGGGGACAGTCCAAGCGCGCGTTTCTTTGGGACCGGTGGTAAAGAAGGAAATCAGGTCAAGGAGATTATATCCCTCCTCGATAACAATGTCCAGCCCGCTGTGAGATCGGCCCAGAAGTTCGAGATATTCGGTTCGTTCTTCCGGAGAAAGGGTGCTTAATTCTGCTTCCGATTTAACACTGAGGGGAATGACGTTGCCTCCGAGTTGGTTGGCAGTGAGGGACGTTTCGTATGATTCATCGGTGTTAACCACGTACATCATCGGTTTCTCTGTGAGAAAGTTGTAGGACTTTATGAGATCCTTCTGTTGTTGGGTGAGCTCGAGGTCGCGAATTGGCACCTCGGCCGCCACTGCTTGGTAGAGGCGTTGGAGTACTTCCCGCGTGTCAACAGCCCATTTGTCTCCTTGCTTTGCCTTTTTTTCGATGTTTTCCAGCGAGCGTTCAATCTGCGCCAGATCGGCGAGCAACAGTTCGGTATTGATGATGTCAGCATCACCCAACGGGTTGACGCGGGTTTCTACATGCGTCACGGATTCGTCCGGGAACTCGCGAAGGACCTGGCAGATGGCATCCACTTCTCGGATGTTGGCAAGGAACGCGTTTCCGAGTCCCTCTCCCTCATGAGCGCCGCGCACCAGTCCGGCGATATCAATAAACTCCATAGTGGTCGGCTTCACCTCCGCCGACCGGGATAGATGGGCGAGCTTGTCTACGCGGGGGTCCGGCACGGCAACCGTTCCCACGTTCGGATCAATCGTGCAAAACGGATAATTCTGGGCTGAGACTTGACGACTGGTAAGTGTTTCAAATAGGGTCGATTTTCCGACGTTCGGAAGTCCAACAATACCCACGGATACGCTCATACAGTTTCTTAATTCTTCCCTAGCATAGCGCATACAGAGCTTACAAGCAAGAGGGATTGGCGTGGTCCTGGCCGTGTGATAATATAGAAAATAATACAAATAACATATTCTTTATGGCATTAAGTGAACGCGACATCAGCCGAGAAATAGACCGTATTGACTTTCAGAGAAGTGGCGGACTGTTAGGTGGGGGTACTAATACGGAAACCAAACGCAAAATTGTGCGTGATAAGCTCGAGACGCGCCTTGATCGAGCTTCGTCGGAGGAGCGGGGCTTTTTTGGAGCCCGCGAGACAGTTACCGAAGAGGAACTGAATAACGTGGTCAATGATTTGCGGGAATACAACGATTTTACCGAAGAAGATATCTCGAACGTAGAAGAGCATCTTAAG
Organism: Parcubacteria group bacterium SW_4_49_11; assembly: GCA_003021915.1. Taxonomy (GTDB): domain Bacteria; phylum Patescibacteriota; class Minisyncoccia; order SW-4-49-11; family SW-4-49-11; genus SW-4-49-11. The sequence continues at coordinate 13,447 of PXOY01000038.1, read as the reverse complement.
GGGCGCATGGACAATAACAGAGGAGGATTGTTTTCCTAGCCAATGTAACAGGTATCTATGGCACATACGGCGAATCGCGAAGAGCTTCAATACCAACTGCAGCAGTTACAGACGGAGTGGGAATATTTAAAGCACTGTTTTTGACCGGGATCACCTTTCTCATGAGATCGCAACCTTAACAGAGCAGAGCACAGAGGAAGGGTTCTGGGATAATCCGTCCGAGGCGCAAAAAACAATGCAAGCCTTGGCGCGCAAACAAGAACTCTTCAATGTCCTTCATGAAGTGGAAGACCGGTTAGCGTTTCTTCCGGAACTCTTCGCAGAAGAAGAGGCGGATATTGCTGACCTACAAACGGAAGTTTCAAGCCTCGAGCGAGCGTTAGCTTATGTGCGCCAACGTCAATACTTTCAGGGACCGTACGATACCTCCCACGCCTTTATTTTTGTGCAAGCGGGCGCGGGAGGAGCGGACGCCCAAGACTTCGCAGACATGCTCTTTCAGATGTATCTTACGTATCTTCGAGATAGGCCTGAACTGAAGGCGGATGTTGTGGAGTATTCCCCAGGGAACGAAGCCGGAATCAAACGCGCGCTGATTAGTGTACAAGGGGAGTACGCATACGGTACGTTAAAGGTGGAACGCGGGGTGCATCGACTCGTACGCGTTTCTCCATTCAATGCGCAAGGTCAGCGGCACACTTCGTTTGCCATCGTGCAAGTACTCCCGGAAATTGAGTCGCTTGAGGAACAAGACATCAAGATCAACTCGAACGATTTACAGATTGATACCTTTCGTTCCAGCGGGCCGGGGGGACAGTCCGTAAACACCACCGATTCCGCCGTGCGCATCACCCACGAACCCACCGGACTGGTCGCGACGTCTCAAACCGAGCGCAGTCAACTCCAAAACCGAGAGATCGCTCTGCGCATTCTCCGGTCTAAATTGTGGCAGAAACATCAAGAAGAACGCAGTAAAGAACAGGAAGAATTAACCGAGCAGGTCTCCGTCTCCTGGGGAAATCACATTCGTTCGTACGTCCTGGATCCGTATCAGTTAGTGAAAGATCAGCGCAGTGACTATCAAACAAATCAGGTATATGATATTCTCAAAGAAGGTAAGCTTGACGAGCTTATTGCCTCGGTACTAGCCTCAAAAACACGGAATTCTTCATAAACACAAAACCATGATTCTTTTCAAAAACGTCTCCCGAGAATACGGAGATCACAACCCGGCCCTCGATAATGTTAGTCTCAAAATAGAAGACGGCGAATTTGTCATGCTCGTCGGTCAAAGTGGCGCGGGAAAGTCGACCATTATCAAGATGCTCACCGGCGAGGAAAAGACGGACCAGGGAGTGGTATATTTTCAGAATAGACGGATCGATCGCATCAAACCCCGGAATTTACCCGATCATCGCAAACAGCTGGGGGTGGTGTTTCAAGATTTTAAGTTGCTTTCTCAGAAGACGGCATACGAGAACGTGGCGTTTGCCATGGAAATTTTAGGCCGTTCCCACAAAGAAATAAAACGCAAAGTTCCGCGATTTTTGAATATCGTGGGTATGAGTAATAAAGCGAAGAAGTTTCCGGCTCAGATGTCGGGCGGAGAAAAGCAACGGTTGGCGATTGCTCGCGCTCTCATTAACGAGCCTTCTGTGCTTCTGGCGGACGAGCCGACCGGCAATCTCGACGTCTTTAACAGCTGGGACATCGTTAACCTTTTGTTGAAAATCAATGAACAGCTGGAGACGACCGTGCTTTTCGCCACGCACAACAAAGAGATTGTGAATAGTATCAATAAGCGTGTAGTGAGCCTCGATAAGGGAAAGATTATCCGCGACAGCATGGAAGGAAAGTACATCATCTAACAACGATTTTATGCGGACCATGTTTTTACACCTGTTACGAAGTATTAAGTACGGATTTCAAAATTTCGTCCGTAACGTGTTTCTGACTGTTTCCACCACCATTGTGATGGTCTTAACCCTGTTCGGACTTGGCTTCTTCCTCATCGTCAATCAGCTGAGTAGTAACGCCGTGGATGAGGTCGAGAATAAGATCGATATTCCGATTTATCTCGCCGAGGATGTCAAAAAAGACAAGGCCAAAGAGTTTCAGTCCTATGTGGACAATCTCGCGAATGTGAAAAGCACCAAATTTGTGTCCGAAGAAGAAGCGCTTGAAGACTTTAAGACGACTTACAAAGATTATCCGGATATTTTGGATTCCATTAATATCCTGAACGAAAATCCGCTTTCAGTCACCATTGTGGTACAGGCAGAAAACATTCGGGACTACGACGGGATCGTAGAACAGATTAAACGTTCGAAATATGCGGGGAGCGTTGTCAAGGAAATCAACTACGAAAAATCAAGCACGAAGCGGATCATCGATCGCCTGACTCGTATTTTGGATTGGGTGCAGAACTTGCAGTTTGTGGTCATGATTTTACTTGCCTTCCTCGCTATCGCTATTCCGTATAACACCATTCGGCTGACCATGTATTCGTATCGCAATGAAATTGAAATTATGCGCTTGGTGGGAGCGAGTAATATGCAAATCAAGGGGCCGTTTCTCGTGGAAGGAGTCCTCTTTGGGGTGTTCGGAACTATCATCAGCGCCACGTTACTCTTTACCATGGTGCTCTCCTTGCCGGAAGGAGTGGGAGATTTCTTTAGTACGAACATTTCCTCGTACGTTCAACAGAACGCGTTGATGATTGTGTCCGCGCAATTAGCCGTCGGGATTCTGTTGGGAGCGGGAAGCAGCGCGCTCGCCATTAACCGCTATCTGAAAGTGTAAGAGAAACCGTAGTCCTGAAGCCTGAATCCTGAAGCCGGAAGTCAGATGCGATGAGTAGCATGTAGTACGTAGCAGGTAGCAAGGAAATGGTAGTTAGTATTTGGTATTTAGTATCTAGTATTTGGAATGGAAGATATATGTGTCCTGCGGACACGATACATGTGCTCTTCGAGCACGATATACAGTGGATATAAATTGATACACGGTTGAGATGTAAACAAAGTCGTTAAGTTTGTTTACAAGTTACCCGATATGTAAACAAAACAGCCTACTTTATTTACAAGTGTGTCAAAACCAGCTCAAAATTCTTATGGGGTGCAATATAGCCTCGAAACCTCCATTCCCTCGATTCACTACGATCACTGAAGAAACCCTGGGTTTCTTCCGGCTTCCTTGCGGAAGCCTATTTTCCAACAAGGGGACTGCATTTTAGCTACGTCTATCCTCCTTTCCTGAACGGGTCTTTCCTCCTTTAAATCGAAGTTTGACGGGCGCTCAAAAAACATCCTGTTTTTTGCGGCTTTCTGACGAAAGCCTATTTTCGGTGGGACTGCCAATAGCAAAGTACGTACATATTTCTAGGAGGAGAACAGAAGGTCTTTTCAGTGTCCGTGGCAAATCGAATAGCACAGCGTGATGGCACGCTGTGCTTAAGGGTTATCGTAGTTCTATGGATCTTATTGATCTCCATTGCACCCAAAACATGACAGGGGAAAGGGTTATACTGATGAGAGAGGTCTCGAGAAGTTCCATAGGCTTTGGAGAGGTTGTGTTTTCGCGCTAGAGTATATCATTGTTGTTGAATATTGTCAACATTTATGAAACGACGATCCAGTCCATGGATAAAAAATGGACGATGAAACCATCGCCCTGAACGTATGCAAATAGATGTTTCTTAAGGGGAGCGCATTATATCAAACGCTATGCAAAATAGCGGGGACAATACGGCTATAAGAGCCGCGGACCAGATACAACATTCTATGGTGATTGTTGACACGTTATACTCCTTGCCAAAATACGCGTCTACAGCATAAACGGGCTAAGCTCTGGTGTCAAGACTCGCGATCTCTATACTGTTTGTTTAATTGACAATCCTACAGCCGTGCGATATAGTACAATTGTCTTTCAGTACGGTATATTCCAGGGTAGCTCAGCGGTAGAGCGCTCGACTGTTAATCGAGTGGTCGTCGGTTCGAATCCGACCCCTGGAGCATTTCCGAATCGTTTTGTGTCTCTCGGATACGTTTATATATGTTCGGTGTAGCCCCAAAGACGATACAAGTGCGATTTGGGTAAGGGAACAATTGGAGCAATATCATAGAATAAGTTAAGAGAGATTTATGTTTTTTGGGGGTGTGTTCCGGCCTGTGCCGTGGCATGTTGCCTGCCGTAGAATGCGTGTATTGGCCAAAGGATTCGCACTTGTGCTCCCGTTCTCCGGTATGGCCGAAGGCTACATATTGGGAGGGATTATATTCCTTGGAATTCCGCTTTTAGCATTCAGAACCACGTATGATTTTATTCGTAAGCTCGCACGCGATCATACCGATGAGGATATTGGTCCTTTGAAGCGGATTCTATTGATGGTAGCGATTTTTGTTCTTGGGGCGGCTGTATCGTCTGCACAAATGGCCATAACGGGTGAGTTTCCGGAAAACAGCGATCGGTTAGAGAGTTATATACCAAACGAAGTAAAGGGAGTATAAACTATATAAGGTGTGTTTGGGCTCTGATAATCACCTCGGATTACACCGTTTTTAAGATCCGTTATGTTAACAGAAACATTAATCCGTGTTAGCAACCTTTCTGGTGAGCCAGTCACGAACACGATCGGGGAGAAGTTTGGTCGCGAACCAGGTGAGGGGAGCGTACGGCCAGAATGGTGTGACATAGCGCGTTTTCGGTCGGTTCGATTCTACCGCGTGTAAAATAGCCGGCGTTACGCTCTCCGGTGGATGTTGATTTTGGGTGAGCAAACGCTCATAGGGGTGCATACGATCGGCGTCTTCAAACAGGAGATTCTCATCATCGAACCATTCGTATTTGGTGGCAATCATCCGTTCGTTAAAGCCGGTGTCGATGGCTCCCGGCTCTACGAGAGATACGGCAATTCCATGGTGCTTCAGTTCTTGCCGGAGCGCGTCACCCGCTCCTTCCAGGGCGAACTTAGTCATGGCGTAAGGGCCGACGTACGGGACAACCATGCGCCCGGCGAGTGAGGAAATGATGATAATCCGCCCGCTCTGTCGTGCGATCATGTTCTCGATAATGGCCTGTGTGAGAGCGAGGGTTCCGTACACATTTGTCTCCATATTGGCTCTGAGGCGCTCCATGGGGACCTCGGCGACCGGTCCGGACTCTCCGATGGCAGCGTTGTTGATGAGAACGTCCGGGGTGAAGTCTATGCCCTTCTGATAGTCGTCGGCGTTGCAAATATCAAGGCGTTCGACGCGGATCGTAAGGTTGTTCGCGTGGACTTCTTCACGCAGTGCTTCCGCTTGCTCGTCTGTTTTTGTGGTGGCAAAGACAGTGTGGCCGCGCTTAGCCAAGGTGAAGGCGTATTCCCGGGCTATTCCCTGGCGCGCGCCGGTGATGAGGATGTTCTGATTGTTCATATGTGGGTGTTAGGAGAACGGCGTTAGGTCTGAACATCTCGGTATTGAAATCCGAGTAACGCAATACCAACGCATAGTACGATCGTAACGAGGAAGAAGAGATATCCGCTGTTGGCAGGCCCGGAGAGTAAAATTTCATGCGGGGTGTAGTAGTGGAACGGAGACAGATATCGGGCCATCTCAAATTTTCCGCTGAGATCAATCAGTACATTCCCGAAATACGTAACAAACGCCACGCCCGCTCCCAACCCAAGTGCGATCTGTTTATTCCCGATCAAGGCCTGCATGCTAAACGTAAACAACGCGAAGGTTAAGGACAGAAGCCAGCCTGCCATAGTAGCGAAGGGGACATTCACTAAATCAACGTCGAAGTCAGCGAGGAGGGTCCCTAAGAATGTGCCGAACCATACGCCAACCGAGATCCCGGCCAGATACAGAGTAACCGCTATCATTTTTGCCCCGATAATATGAGCGCGCGGAGTGGGGGTGGCCAATACCAGATCGAGCGTCCCGTGTTCTTCTTCATCTCCCAGGGCGGAGGCTCCCGCCAAGATCCCCCGAGAATAATTGTCACTAACGGAAAGAGGAGTTCAAATAACTCAAATCCGAGCCAACCGGCAGGTGTTCCGATGACGGAGAGATCACCGAGAACGCTTTCAAACGCGGATGGAACGCGTTCGGCGAAGGCTTGAATATTGGAGAATCGCTCGGTGACGGTCGTATACGTGTACACAAACAGTAACGCCAGTACCGCCAATCCCATACTCGCACTCACCAGAGATGTCTTTCGCTCGAGGAGTGTGTAGCGTAGCATAAGGCTAACTCGTTTCGTAATAGGTAAGGAAGATATCTTCCACCGACATGGTATGTTCTTCCAAATCCAGGGGAGTGTATTCGGAAACTTTGTGCAAGAATTCGGTTACTTCTCCGCTTACCACCGCCCGCAGGCGATTGTCTTGAATGGATACTTCACTCACGGACTCCAGGTTTTGGAATGGTTGGGGCTGAGGTGGTTCGGCAAACGTGACGGTGTAGTGTCGAACACGCAAGCGGATGATATCTTCCAGCTCATTGGTCTCTATGAGGGTGCCGTTGCGGATAAATCCGACGCGGTCACAGATTTTTTGGACTTCCGCGAGATCATGAGAGGAGATGAAGAAGGTGGTTCCCTCTTGTTGCAGTTCATCGATGAGGGTGTAAAAGGTGTTTTTGACCAGCGGATCCAGCCCCGCGGTCGGCTCATCCAGAATGACCAGAGGCGGTCGATGCATAAACGCCTGAATTAAACCAACTTTTTGGCGATTCCCGCGGGAAAGATCAGTGATGGGGGTGGAGAGTGAGACATCCAGTCGTTCGGGCAGATGTTCGATAAACGAGGTTTCGTATGTATTACGAAAGCGAGCCAGATACCGCAGGAGTTGGTATCCGGTCATCTGTGGGTAGAGCTGTCCATCCCCGGCAAAATGGCCCACATATGTTTTGGCTTGTATGCTATCACTGATACTGTCCAAGCCGAAAATGGAAATCGATCCGCTCGTGGGACGGATATAGTCCATAATACTCCGGATGGTGGTGGTTTTTCCGGCGCCGTTTGGTCCTAAAAACCCGAATATTTCTCCTTCGCGCAGTTGTAAACTTACATCTTGGACCGCTTGAACGCTTCCATACTGTTTGTGCAATTGGTGGATATGTAAGGGGACGGACATATCAGGTTCTTTTTAGGATACCATATCAGCGGATTGCGTGGAGGAAGAGGGAGAAGGATTGACCGGAAGCCACACGCGGACTGTTGTACCTTGTCCTCGTCCCTCACTTTGTATGTGGATGCTCCCGTTATGCAGTTCAATAATCTGTTTGGCAAGATAGAGGCCGAGGCCACTGCCGTCCGGATTACGTTGATACGCCTTGTCGCCGCGCTCGAACTGGTCAAAAAGAATCGATTGTTCGTCTTCGGTGATCCCGATCCCATCGTCCGCGATCGTCACTTGCACGCCGTTTTCTTCATTGACGCAGGAAATTTCAACCGAACGTTCCGTATACGTGATCGCGTTATGAATAAGGTTACTGAACGCGGCTTTGAGTTTCGGACGGTCACCGTTCACGAGGTACGTGTCTTTTTGGCCGCGCAAAGGAAAGTGGAGTTCGTCGAGGTCTTCGATGGCGGTTTTGGTCTGCTTGATTTCGGACAATAACGAATAGAGATCGATCTCTCGCGAGCGTGCTATATCAAACGTTCCGGTCTGCAACGAATTAAACGATAACAGTTGTTGGACGAGGGATTGCGTACGAGCGGTCAGAAGAGACAGGTTGTTCGTTATTTCTCGGGTTTCGGCCGGAGCCTCGCGCGTATCTTCTTCTATAAGAGATATATATCCATCCAGCGCGGAGAGCGGCGTGCGGAGTTGATGAGAGCTTATGCGAAGGAAGCGGTCTTTTTCGTAGGCGAGCGTTTCTAGCCTGACTTGTTTTTTCTGTAGGGAGCGGCGTTCATCAATTTCCGCGATAATGCGTCTGATGAGGAGGATATCGAGCACCAGAAATACCCCAAGCAGGACAAATATCGGCAGTAAGCTGCTTTGCACACCTGCTCCAAAGAGCATCAGCTCCATAAACAAGCTCCCGAACGAAAACACGATGATAATAATGATTTGCGTGATCGATTTCGGGACCGGGAACACACTTTCTTGTAGTATGACATAGGTGCTGCTTATACTAAATCCGAGTTCGAGAATAAACGGGATCAGCTGAAGGAAGGGGATATCGAGATATGTATTAACTGCAAAGAGAATCACCCCGAGGATCATCATAACCGAATAGCCGCCGGCGAGTACAAACAGCGGGAAGCGGCGGTGCGCGTCGCGAGAGAAAGCTTCATACAGCAATATGCCGGGGCCTGCACAAATAAGGATGAATAATTGCAGCGTTTGAAGTGCGCTAAATACGGTGTATGAGTCGCGGAGTTCCAGACCGGTGTCCGTATACACAAAATCTCCCACTTCCGGGAGGAAGGAAATGATGAGCCCTGAGACGTAGACCAAGAAAATAACCGCTATCCGTGAGAATGGGAGGGCAAATGAAGAATACAAAAGCGCGAACATCAAAAAACAGACCGGTACGAAATTACCTAACACGTGCACTACCACCAAAAATACGCTTAATAAGAGTGCGTTATCCGGAAAGAGAGCCATTACGCTCAAAAAGATGTTGATTACGGCCAAACATAACGCTGTCAAGGAAAGCCACAACGTGGCCCGGGTCTCTTGCTCCTGAGCGGTGATAATATAGAACGTGAAGAGTAAGAGGCCAATACCCAAGTTGGCCAGTCCGACCGCTCCCCCGAAAATGTAGAGACTCAGTGTTGCTTCGCTCATACGAAAGAAGAGAGTGAGGTGTTTGGGTTAGGCACAAAGCGTGAAACGTATACAGTCAGCATAGCACGAAGAACGGAGAGGAAGAAATGCTCTTGGAGGCCATTCCAGAATTCTTAATACTCACCATATATCTCGGGGTACGGCTTCTATGAACGAACCCAAGAAGGATAGGGTAAGGTTCCGAATTAAGCGAAAATGCAGTCCTCATGTCGGAAAATAGGCTTCCGCAAGGAAGCCGGAAGAAACCCAAGGTTTCTTCAGTGCCCGTGGCAATTCGAGTGGGTGGGCATTGTGTAGTGAATATAAGCCGTATCCCGAGATTATGCCCGTACTTTACAGTAATCGAACGTATATTTTTGAGATGACTTCTAGGGTGAGGGGTGAGCGGGGGCACATTGTTTTTGACTTCCCACATATGCTACAATCACTCCCGAATATATGGTGTATGATTGAGACAAAAAATCTGACCAAAGTGTATAATCCCAAGCGAACGCCCTATACCGCGATCAACGATGTCTCTCTGTCGTTGGAAGAAGGCAAGTCGATCGCGATGATGGGAAAGTCCGGATCGGGGAAGTCCACGCTTATGCATCTGTTGGCGGGGCTTGATTCGCCGAGTTCCGGAGAAATATACATCGATGGTGCCAATTTGGCTACGATGAGTAATCGAGAGCTTAACACATTCCGCAACCATTCGGTGGGGTTTGTGTTTCAAGCGTTCTACGTTATGCCGTATGACACGGTGTTTGAAAACGTCGCCCTTCCGTTGCGTATCCGCAAGTGTTCCGAGCAAGACATTACCGCGCGTGTTACGAGTATGTTAGAAGAAGTAGGGCTCGCCGATAAACAACATACGGATACGATTGATCTCTCCGGCGGGCAAAAACAGCGCGTGTCCATCGCGCGGGCGTTGGTGACCAATCCGAAGGTGGTGTTTGCCGACGAGCCGACCGGAAATTTGGACTCGGAGACCGGGGAAGAGATCGAGAATTTACTCTTTCGGATGCAGCGGGAGCACAAGGCGACGGTTATTGTCGTTACGCATGATGCAGACTTAGCCCAGAAGTGCGATGAAATGATAGCCCTCAAGGACGGAGAACTCGTGGATAAAACAGATCTATGAAGCTGCGCGATCTCATCAAACTTGCCAATAGGCAATTATTCAACCGCAAATGGCAGGCGTTGTTGCCGATTTTGTCGTTAGTTGTCGGTTCAATTACCCTGACATTCGGTTTGGGAGCGGGGTTTGGCGTGCAGGACTTGTTTGATAAGGAACTAGCTGCAGAAAAAGCACCCCGGCTCATTAAAGTTACGCCCGAGCCATCTACAGAAGAAGAATCTCCTCAGGAGAAGAAGCCGGTTCCCGTGTACGAGTCCGAGTCAAAACAGAGTAAACGGGAGCAAATTACGACTTCACTGCAAGAAATGATTCTCTCGGATGAACAGCTCACACAGGCCACCGCGGCTCCGTTTGTGAAAGAGGCTTCTCCCCTGTATTCGTTTCGGACCAGGTACGTAGAGATGGAGGGGCTGGAGCAAAAGTACGATCCGAATACGAAGCGGATGTTTGAGAATACCGAGTTTGAGATGTTGGCGGGGCAAAAGACGAACGCCAAAGATGACGTGGTGGTCACGCAAGCGTTTTCAGAGTTAGATGGCGTAGGGGCACCCCAAGATTTGGTCGGGAAAACATTAACGGTTGCCTACCCGGATGTGGAGGGGAAGGAGCAAAGCAAAGAGTTTCGCATCAGCGGGGTGCGAGCAGGTGGGCTCCGGTCTTCAGCGAGAGTTTTTATCCCGTATCAAGCGACGGTTGCCATAGCGAAAGCCCAGGTGAAAGATACCTCGCAACTGCAAGCACGGGAGGCAGTTTTGCTTCTTGATGAAGGACTGAATTCTGATCAGCGTGAGCGTACCCGTGAAGCACTTAAAGACAAGGGTTTCCGCCTTTTGGATTACGCTCAAGCGAAAGATACAACGAACCGTATCGGACTCTATATCACGCTTGCCTTGTCCGCCTTTGGCGGCGTAGTCATTTTTGCCGCCCTTTTTGGAGTAACGAACACCATGTCCATGAGTGTGTATGAGCGCATCAGGCAGATTGGCCTGATGAAAGCGTTAGGCATGAGTAGCGGCAACGTATTTCTGTTGTTCGCCACGGAAGGAGCGTTTATCGGGTTGTGGGGGGCGGTTATCGGGTTTCTCATCGCGTATGCTATCTCGGTTTTTATTCTCAATCCGTGGTTGGCCGGGTTCTTTGCCGATAAGGGCGTGGACACACCCTTTCAGTTGGTGTTTCCTCCGGAATGGATAGCGGGTGTGATTCTCGGGTTGATGGTGATTGCCTTTCTTGCTTCCACGCTTCCCGCCCGTCGCGCGGCGGCACTTAACCCCATAGACGCCTTGCGTTACGAATAACAATACGCGCGCAACATAAAAATCCCTGAAAGTCATGTTCCAGGGAACGCGTTTTTCCGAGCAGTGAGTAAATTACTGAACTGCTTCTTTTAGGTGTTCGAACTCTTTTAGAGAAAGTTCATGTTGTTTCCATAGCGTTCGTAAGAGGGTGATACGCGTTTCAGGAGACCGCGTTGCATCCTTGAGCGCTGCCAGGGCGCTGGAAGTGGTCACGGAATCTGCGTGACGAAAGCACGTAATATACGAACGTGCCACATGAATTGCCTTATCGTTTTGAATGTCACCCATTGAGAACCTCACTCACAAATCAACCGTACAGCACTATCATATACAGAGAAGAATAACGCTGTCAATATAATTTAACTGTTATGTTTTGACAAATGAATGGGCTTACCCATTCTTCGGAAAACTCACGGTCACGACACTGCCTTTCTCTTTTCCTTGGCTGTGTATATCCAGTTCTCCCTCATGCGTTTGTATAATGGTTCGCGCGATATAAACGCCCAATCCCAAACCGTCCGGATGCGTGTGTTCTGCGCGTCTCGGTCGCCGAAAGCGTTCCCCCAGAAGTTCGTATTCTTCCTCGGTTATGCCCATGCCATCATCGATGATTTTTACGACGATTGTGTCTTCCGTCGCACGCAAAGAAATTTGAATCGAGGACGAGTCGTAAATAATGGCGTTGTGAAGAAGGTTATGAAACGCTTCAAATAGGAGTTTTTGTCGGCCTTGAAAGGGGATTTCTTCTTGAGGGAAGTTTTTGATCAACTTGACGTTACGTTCAGCGGCGAGGTAGGAATTATATTCACAGACCTTTAAGAGGACCTCCCTTATGTCAAAGGACTCTTTGGGTTCCAGGTGAAGATTGCCCGTGCTTATTTTGTTGGCGACGGAGATATCTTCGACGATGCTGTTAAGCCGCTGGTAATTGAGATAGGCCTTCTCCAGATGCGGTCGCGTGGACGCGGGGTACGCGTATTCTTCCGGAGGTGCATCAAGAAGCATGTCGAGATATCCTTGGATGGCGCTGAGGGGGGTACGCAGTTGATGTGAGGTAAGGCGCAAAAATTGTTCTTTGGCGTTAACGGCTTCGGACAGCTTGGTGTTGGCTTGTTTAATTTGACGTCTCCGCGTTCGTTCCAACATTAATTCGTGGACGAGGAAAAAGGCCAAGACGCCAAAAATACAGAGGATCAGAAGATTGAATCCAAAGACCAAGAGAGATTCACTCGTAATAGCTACCGCCGCGAGCGCGACCCCCATCCCCAGAAGGAGCATGTCCAGCGTGGCGAGCTTAAGATCAAACAGCTGATGTCTCAGAAGAGCGTAGACAAAGAGGGGGCCCGCGAACAAAATCGTGAGGAATCCCCAGTACGAGAGCGTGAGGGAGTCAAAGAAGAGCAACGGAAGTACATCATTTATGTATGGTCCCACAAGCCCCAGAAATACAACTCCCATAAAAAGCGCAATTTTTTCCGGGGCGTTGCTTACGCCGTAGGCGTTGCCCAGCGTGACAAACATCCAAGCGTACAAAAAGGTCAACAGACTGACATAGACGACATAGCCCGGACCGGGAGTGACCGCAAATTTGTGATCTAGGACACTCACCTCTGCGATAATCAGGTCGGTAGAGACGAAAAGCGCGCCTATACTTAAGATGAGTACAAGTCCTCCCCAAATACGGAGGCGTAACAACGCACGCGAAACACGAAGGCGTGGAAAGGTATAGGCAAACATGCTGACGCCGAACGCGATCAACAGAGACCCCACCAGAGCAACGGAATATATGAGTTCGGCAAGTATGTCCTCGTTCCCCTTGGCCAAAGGGTCAACGAGCGGGAAAAGGCGCATACTTGTCCATACCAAAAATCCGAAGAGCGGAAGAAAGAATACGCGCATGCGCAACGCCCTCCTGCCTTGAGTCACGGTTGTAACACCCAAGACCAGAATGATGAAAAACACAAATATCGTCAGAAAGTAGGGAATCATATGTTGCTATGCAATGGATTTGGGTTGCCGCTTTTATGACGTATCATATCACAGATATATTACTGACTGAACATAGATTTCCCTCTGCGTGTACACGCGTTTCTTGAAGTGTTGACATTCGGGTATACGGCTCTTTTTGACAAACGAATCAATTTTGTATAAGGTTAAAGGTGTAGTTAAGTTAGTAATGCGTATGAGTAAACAGACAATAACCACAATAATCGGCATTATTGTATTGGTAATTATTGTGGC